>CAYYLN010000094.1:0-1664 GCA_964472615.1 uncultured Methanosarcinales archaeon | reverse complement strand
TTGTCAAGATCTCAGGCATCGGCATGGCAATCATCGGTTTCCTTGGATTCTTCGTGCATTTCGTGAAAGAATTGTTCTTCTGAGAAAATGAAGCATAATACAGCGACGTGAACACCTCTTCGAAAAGACCATCAAAGAATGTGATGGGTTAAAACGGACTTAGAGTGAAGGGAGCGCCCATACAACAAAGAGGACAATTCCCGCACCAAGCAAGCAGCCTGAAATCTTTCCAATGGCTGCGCTTACCGCGGTTCGCCTTTCCCTTATTTTGTGCTTTCTCAAAAACTCCGCAGCCCATCCTTCAAAAATACCTGCGTACCCATCAGTGATCGCATTCACCGCACTTCCACCGACAACCGCACCAATGACGCCAGCCAAATCCGCACCAATCAAAGCACCAATCACAAGAAATCCGTTGTCAATTATTCCGAAAATGATATCTGGCCAAACAGATTGCAGCGACCTTCCAAAAAACCGCAACACTAAAAGATGCAATAATCCTAAAACGATAAAAGATACGCCCACCCACTTTTTCCCATCAACAAAAGAGAGAGATACCAGTAGTACGACAGACAGAACAGACACGCTCAAAATGCCATTCATCACTGATTCTTTCTTCATTTTGGACGTCAAACGATTCAGGATTTATAAACCAGTCGCACAAAACAGTACAAATCCCCTGCCTTGTACAACGGTTCGAAAACCCAAACCTTTTTAAATGGGCTCTCGATTTCTTCATGTATTCTTCTGGCTTGAAAATTTCGAGCTAGGGTAAGGAAAATATGGCTGACGAACAACCGAAGACGATCTCGACACACATTTTCGCATTGCGCACAACGGCAAACCGCGAAGACCAGGTCATGGACTTCGTCGCAAGCAATGTGAAGAAGCGCAATCTTGAGGTGTTCGCAGTCATCAGGCCGCATGGCATGCGTGGCTACATTTTTCTGGAAGCGGTTGACCGGCAGTCTGCAGAACAGGCAGCGTTCAATGTCCCGTATGCGCGCGGCATCCTGCCGAAGGAGATAGAATACCGCGAAATCGAGCACATGCTCGAGCAGGTGAAGCGCGAAGTCGATATCCGCAAGAACGACATCGTCGAGATCATTTCCGGACCGTTCAAGCGCGAACAGGCGAAGATCACGCGCATCGACAAGGCAAAGGAGGAAGTCGTGGTCGAACTCCTGGGCGCAGCAGTGCCTATCCCGATCACGGTCAAGATGGATGCGGTCAAGGTCATCCGTCGCGAGACCGCAGGCGGGGAGAAGCCTGAGGAAACGACAGAAGAAGAGGAATCTGAGCCTGAAGCACCGAGGAGAGGCGGCGGTCCTCTCGGGCCATTGGGACCATAACCGTTATAAATGGTTTATTGGTGGTCTAGTAAATTAAGAAACGAGCCAACGATTCCGAGAAAAACAAAATGGCGAAGCAAAGCATTGAACAACTTGTGGAGGGCGGCAAGGCGACAGCTGCTCCGCCCTTGGGTCCAGCACTTGGACCGCTCGGTGTCAATATCGGCCAAGTCATTACGGAGATCAACAAAAAGACCGCGGTCTTCAAGGGCATGCAGGTTCCGGTGAAGCTCACGGTTGAGACGACTGACAAATCACTCACGATCGAAGTGGGCACTCCTCCGGTTTCTGCATTGATCAAGAAGGAAGCGA
>CAYYLN010000093.1:0-1708 GCA_964472615.1 uncultured Methanosarcinales archaeon | reverse complement strand
GCGCACCTTCGCCGATCGACACAATAAGCATAATCGCAGTAATACCAATGACAATACCGAGCACCGTGAGTCCCGAGCGGATCTTATTTGCCCCGATGGCAACGATTGCTGTTTTGAGCGTAAAAGTAAATTTCATGTGGTTGCAGTTTTGTATTCTTTTGCCTTACCATCCCACTCAATACGACCGTCACGAATGGCAACGATCCGCTCTGCCCGGCGCGCAAGGTCAAGATCGTGCGTGATGAGCACAATCGTGTGCCCCTTTTCCTTGTGGAGCGATTCAAGAAGTCTCATCACCGATTCCCCTGACGCTGAATCAAGATTCCCTGTCGGCTCATCGGCAAAGATCACCTTCGGATCGTTCACCAACGCACGGGCAATAGCGACACGCTGCTTTTCTCCGCCAGAAAGTTGGGCTGGCTCGTGAGTCAGACGATGCGAGAGGTTCACCAATTCGAGCGTTTCTTTCGCAAGCGGTGCCTGCACAAAAGGAGAAACTTCCGAATATGCAAGCGGAAGCATCACATTCTCAAGCACTGAGGTGCGCGCAAGAAGGTTGAATGACTGAAACACAAATCCCACCGTACGATTCCTGAGCGCCGCAAGCTCATCTTCGTTGTACGCAGCGGTGTCGCGCCCCTCAAACATGTACGCACCTTCAGTTTGGCGATCAAGCAAACCAAGAATGTGCAAGAGTGTCGACTTCCCAGACCCCGAAGGGCCGATAATTGCCACAAACTCGCCCTCGTCTATAGAAAGGGAAACGTCGGCGAGGGCGGTTGTCGAAAGCTCCTCAGTGATAAATACTTTTGAGATATGTTCGAGATGTATGAGCGACATGATGACCAAAAATAAGAACCAAGAACGTTACTGAATGGGACAGGTATTACTTCTTCTCGAATGTCACCACCAAATCCCCCTCGCGGAGCCCACGGAGGACCTCAACAAGCCCATCAGAGCCGCGCAATCCAAGTTCAACTGGTCTTTCCTCCGGAATATGCACATCGGGCAAAAGGAGGCGGACAGACTTGTTTCCATTTTTCCCCACGATCGCACGCGCAGGAAGTACCAGCACCCCATCGCGTTTGGCGGTCTCAATATCAATATTTGCCGTCATCCCCTGTTTAATGCGTTCGTCTTTCTGAGTAAAACTCAGTACTACCTTGTAGGTAGGGACTCCTTCCACAACCGTTTCCGCAGGGTCAATCGCGGTAACCAAGGCATCAAAATGTGTATCAGAACCATATGCGTCAAGCGTCACCCGAGCGTGATCACCCAATTTCACCTTGGCAATGTCAACTTCGGGAATATGAGTATCGATCTGGAACATGCCCTCACTAATAAGAGAAACGACTGGTGTGTTTATGGAAACTGTTTCACCACGCTTTGCGTCTTGCTTTGTAATCACGCCCGCAATTGGCGCGCGAAGGACCATTTTTTCGATTTGCGCATTGTAGTTTTCGATGGATGCGCGCATTGCAGCGATTTTTGCCTCCTGAGCAGCAATCACCTCTGCTGTTGCTTCGGATTTTTTTAACAAGAGTTCATGTTCTGCGATTGTGAGTGCGGAAGCTGCGGCGCGATACTTTTCCTCCGCCGCAATGAGGCTGGTAATCGCCGTATTGAGGTTAGTCCGTGCCGTAGATACATCAGCCTTCCATCCGTCAATTGTCGTTTGCGAGACAGCGCTTGACGGCGAGAGAGACGC
>CAYYLN010000092.1:1484-1794 GCA_964472615.1 uncultured Methanosarcinales archaeon | reverse complement strand
CTTGCTTGATTTCAGCAAGCTTGGCTACCACACCCTCGCGACGCTCCTGCTCACCGCAGGGAAGGGCAAGCGCGAGGCCTTGCAGGGCTATTTGCTCAAGGCAGCGTCAGTGAATTCCTTGATGCGCATCAATAATGGGTATGACTTCATGGCCGAATGCGTGTTCAAGGACATGCATGATCTCGAGGAGTTCTGTGAAAAGCTTGATCGCGAGTACGGCGTTCGTGCTCGGGAAGTGCATTTTGTAGTCGACGAGCTCAAGCGCGAGTCGTTCTTGAGCAATCCCGACCAGGTGGGGGTGCAAAGGATA
>CAYYLN010000092.1:0-1474 GCA_964472615.1 uncultured Methanosarcinales archaeon | reverse complement strand
CTTGGGAGCGTGTATGTCAGTGGCTGCAAGCCCAATGAGCTCACGTATGAACTCGTGCATGAAAAAGCAGTATTCGAAACTCAGAACGGACGGCTTGAACTCAGGATTTTGCCCAAGACCAAAAGCATCCTCGAGCAGATCATTCTTGAACGTGAGGCAGGCAATGCGGTGTTGGGCGCATATGAAATCTTAAAGCTCTACAAAAGTGTGGATGCAAATAATGATAACATCATTACTCCCACTGAAGCAGAGACTTATGCACGAAACGCACGCGCTTCATCACATGATTGAGTAAAGTTTATATATGCCTGTATTCCCCAGAACGCCATGCACAGAGGTGTTGCTATGGACAAGCGCGCTCAAGGACTTCCTATCACCACAATCATCATCGCGATTCTTGGTATTGTGGTGCTTGTCATCTTGTTCGCGATCACGACCGGCAGGTTGGCGATTTTTACCGGCGTCGCCAGCGAGTGTCCGGGGAGATGCCTTGCAGAGGATTTGAAGGGGCAGACCAGTACATCATCCCTTACGTCTTACACGCAGGGTGCGACGTGCACCGAAGGCATTGAGAAGCAGGTGTTCGGCAGCTTTATCGCGCGCGATGTCCGTGGCGGGCCGAAGAATAATGAGCCGATTCCGTGCAAGATGTGCTGTCAGGCACTGGTCTGATGCCGCTTCTCACGGATGTAACACCGGCAAAACTGGTGACCTTGGTTCTTTTGATTGTGTTGTTGATTATTCTCATCACCAAGCTCTACGTGTTCAATGAGTACACGGCAATCCACATTCCGCTTCGATAGAAAACCTTATATAACGAGTTTCTTCTGGTTTGCGCATGGACAAAAGAGGGCAAGAAGAAGCTGGTCCGCATCTGAGCATCGAGACGATCATGTTCACGATTCTAAGCATTGCCGTGCTGGTTTTCCTCATCATCATCTTCACGCAATTGGCCAAATGAAACGCGCTATCGCAGTCACTGAGCTGATCATTATCATCCTCGCCGTTGTCGCAGGCGTAGGGCTTTTGTTCTTTACGAAGCAGGCGACGGAAAAAGTGGGCTGCATGCGCGATGTTGATTTGTGCAGGAACAGTTTTTTGCTGTTCCGGGGCGGCGTCAAATATGTTGCGAAGCCGCGCGTGGATTGTGTTGCAGTCTCGCCGCCAAACTGCGAGGAACGAGCGCTCAAGACCGACGACAAGCAGAAAACCATGCACATCATTGCCGAGAACCTGCGCTGGTGCTGGCACAAGACACTTGGTGCAAAGAATATGATGGGTGAGGATTTTGGTTCGTCCTGGTTTGGCAACGACGTTGATTTCTGCCTCGTCTGCTCTGAATTCACCCCTGCGGTGGACATCACCAGCCAGGAATGGAATGCATATCTCGATGAGCGTAAAATCACGAATAGCCAGCTCACGTATGAGCAATTCATTGACCCGACAGAAGAGCAACAGCAGGCATGGAAAGGAA
>CAYYLN010000091.1:0-1877 GCA_964472615.1 uncultured Methanosarcinales archaeon | reverse complement strand
GGTGGACGGGACGCCGGTTAATGGTGCCCCTTTCTGCCTGCCGCCATTGGCAGACGAGATTGCAAATGCAGGAACATTGTTCCTGTATGATATCAATGCGAGCGATGTCGATGTCCCAACAGTCTTCACGCTCTTCTCGAACGATACGAATTTCACGATCAACACAAGCACAGGAGTGATCAATGTCACACCCCTTGCCACAGGCAATTTCAGCATTAATGCAACGGTCTGTGATGATTCAGGAGCAGCAAACAATTGCACCTCAGGCGTGTTCAACATTTCTGTGGTTGACATCGCGCCACCAGTCATTGTTGCACTGGTCGAGCCTGCTGATCCAAACATCTTTAGCGAGAACGCGAGCTACAGCTTTGGGATCAACCTGACAGACTTCAGCGGTGTTGGCTCAGTCACCCTGACCTTTGGCGGCGTGCCCATCACGAACATCACGAATATCAGCAATACGTTCTTCAATGCGACCGTGGGCAA
Organism: uncultured Methanosarcinales archaeon; assembly: GCA_964472615.1. Classification (GTDB taxonomy): domain Archaea; phylum Nanobdellota; class Nanobdellia; order Woesearchaeales; family ARS49; genus JAWAAW01. Next base: position 1,391 of record CAYYLN010000091.1, on the reverse strand, counting down.
TCGTGCTGCAGGCAACTATACGTACACGTGGGTATTTGCAGACATCTTTGGCAACAGCAACACAAGCACGGCTCAGAACTTCACCATTCTCCAGGCAAATGCAAGTATTAATTTGACGCTGAATGGAACTGATGGGAACATCACGGTTGTTTCAGGAGCAAGCGTCCCGACCATGACGGTGCTGGGCTTGCCGCCTGCAGGAACCATCGAGCTCAGGCAGAATGGCGCAGTGGTCGCTTCAGGTGCACCGCCGTTGAATGTCACGCTCAATTATAGCGCCTCCACGATTGGAGTGTTCAACATCACTGCGCGCTTCGCAGGCAACCAAAACTATACTGCTGCACAGGACACGCATTTCATCAGCGTGGTTGACCTGACGCCGCCGAACATGGCAAGCCAGAGCGCGAGCCCAGCATCGCCTGTGACATATGCCTCGGGTGCAGTGTATGCGTTCTCTAGCACATGGACAGATAACATCAACGTGAGCAGCGCAATCCTTGAATTGGGCGGCGTGAACTTCACTGCCACAGGTTCGTTCAATGCCAGCGTGACAAATCTTGCGGCAGGCAATTACACGTACAAATGGTATGCGAACGACACGAGCAATAACGTCAATGTTTCTGCGACGTTCAATTACACCATTACTCCTGCAACGCCGGTCTTGACGCTCGGCCTCACGCCAGGAACAAGCGTGACCTTTGGCACCAACACCACGGCAAACTGCACGTCCAGCACGTCACAAGTGACTCCTGTGCTGACCAGGAACGGCACAGTCGTGGGCAATCCTGAAACCATATCCCTTGCCGTGGGAAGCTATAACTACACGTGCACGGCTGCTGCGACAGCAAACTTCACCGCGCCTGTGTCGGTTAGTGCATTCTTGACCGTGAACCCGACTCCTTCAACCGTGAACCTCTTGCTCAATGGAAGTGACAGCGATATCACGGTTCCGGTGAATAGCACGGTGAACATCACCGGCCTGTTGGTCACGCCAAGCGCAGGAACAATTTCGCTCTTTGTGAACGGCACGCTCACCAACACCGGTGCTTCGCCATTGGCAAACCTGACATTCTTCGGCTCGCCAGGAGCGTATCCGATCGAGGTCAATTTTAGCGGGACAGCAAACTTCAGTGCATCAAGCGAGACACACTTTGTGCTTGTCGGCTCGGGTCTGCTCAAGTTCAACTTCACACCACCAACCGAAAGCCTGCTGAACACGAGCTTCGTAAGCATGAGCTTCAACACGAACCTGAACACCACGTGCCGTTGGGCGCTGACCGACATCGCGCACAGCGCGATGATGAATGATTTTAGCGGCGCTTTGACCACGCACAGCGGGACCGTGACTGGTCTTGAGCCGCTCGGCCTGCGCACTGTTTATGTGGGTTGTG
>CAYYLN010000090.1:0-1976 GCA_964472615.1 uncultured Methanosarcinales archaeon | reverse complement strand
GCACTGGTTCAGCATCCTCATCGAAGATGACGTGCTCCTGGCACGCCTGGATGAGGAGTTCTCACCAATCGTACAGCAGAACGGCTATGACACCGAGGTCAGCAACCTCAGCGGCGGAGAGAAAACTGCCTGCGCGCTGGCGTACCGGCTGGCCTTGAACAAGGTCATCAATGAATTGCGTTCAGGCATCCAGACCAAGGACGTTGTGATCCTCGATGAGCCCACGGACGGCTTCAGCACAGACCAATTGGACCGCATGCGGGATGTTTTGGAGCAGCTTCACGCCCGACAAATCATCCTTGTGAGCCACGAAGCAACGATTGAAAGCCTTGCAGATCACGTCCTCAAGGTAGTGAAGGACGGTCATACGAGCAAGGTTATCGTCTGAGCCAAGCACAAAGTATAAATAGAAGTAAAGCCCCGATGCATGCGGTGAGCGCAGTGACAAAAATTCTATGGTTGATGCTTGCAGCACTCGCAGCATCGTTCGTTGCCGCACAGGATTTTACTGCAGAATTCAGCCCTGCGCAGCAATCCATCAGACAAGACGAGCTCGCGCAATACAACATCACCATCTTCCATAACTATCCCGGCATTGAGTTCTTTGAAGTCTACTCGCCTGAAGTGCTCTGGGACATCCGCACCAAGGACTCCCTGCACGTACCATCAGGCACGCCATTCACCACCACGCTCACCATCCAGCCCCTGAACATCAATCCCGGACTGTATGGCGTGCCCATCCACGTCAAGCGCACCGGCACGAACCAGGTCCGCAAAGCCATCCTCTACATGGAAGTCACTGGATCACCTTCCACGCTCACCTACCTGCCTGCTATCCGCGGCACTGCCGAGATCCCTGAACTGGTTGACCCGCGCAATGACATCGTCATCACGGTCTACTTCGAGAACCAGAACCGGCGTGACCTCCGCGACATCGATGTCAAAATGCGCAGCGATGTCATCAACCAGGATTTCACGGTTTCTGTCGCTCCCCTGGAACGCAAGACCGCCACGTTTATTTCCCGTGTCGATCCCTTCACGCGACCCCAGCAGGACACGCTCAAGGTCTCCATCATCGCGACCGAAGGAGGCAAAGGATTCCAGTTTGACCTGCCGCCGGTCGACTACGCGATCGTGCCGTACGGCCAGCTGGTGCCCACGACTGAAGTCGTGAAGTCCTTCCTCAAAACTTCCCGGCTCATCACCGTCACCAATAATGCAAACATCGTGCTCGATCAGCCGTTTGCATTCCCGCTTGGGTGGTTTGCCCGTGCATTCACCAGCACTAATCCTGACGCGCGCCGCGAAAACGGCAACCTGGTCTGGGACGTCAAGCTGAACGTAGGCCATTCCTCGGAATTCCGCGTGACCACCAATTATCGGCCCATCGCCATCGCGACCATCCTTGCAACCATCATCCTCATCCTCTACTTCGTCTTCCGCAGCCCGCTGGTCATCAAGAAGTCTGCGACCGTGCTGAGCACGCGCGAAGGAGGCATCAGCGAGCTCAAGATCCTCTTAGAGCTCAAGAACCGCTCAGGCAAGCCCGTCCATGATGCCTCGGTCGTTGATCTTGTGCCGCGCATCGTAGAACTGCTGAAAGAGTATGATATTGGCACGCTGACACCATCCAAGGTCGTGCGGCACGAACGCAAGGGCACCATCGTCAAGTACGAGGTCGGCGACGTCATGCCGTACGAGGAGCGCGTGATCTCCTACAAGGTCAGGTCTGCATTGAGCATCCTCGGCGGAGTCTCGCTCCCGGTGGCAGTGTCAAGGTTCACGACCGCGACAGGCAAGGAACGGACAACAAGCTCGAACGCGCCCAGCATATCATTCCTCGGTTAGTGTGCGGTGTATTCCCCAAATTCAGGTCATTCGGACAGAGACTCTCGGACTGCTCTGCAGTCCTCGAGAATAACAACATTTAAAAACCGTCGATGTCGTTCTCTTTCCATCCCCGCGTAGCTCAACGG
>CAYYLN010000089.1:406-1979 GCA_964472615.1 uncultured Methanosarcinales archaeon | reverse complement strand
TGGCTCAACATTCGCGCGCTACAGCCGCACAAAGGGAAGCTGGAAGCGGACGTTCCTCAAGGAATTCGTTTCTGAGGGCAAGCTTGATCCTGAGAAGGCAGACGACCTCATCGCGCGCGTGCTCGTTGATTATGGTGATGATTCTGTTGGTGAGCTTGAGGGCGCGCACCTCGCGCTCGAGAACATCAGCAACCTCGCGACCAAGGCAGTGGAAGACGCGCGCATCGGAGTCGCATACATCGAGCAGTCCTCGCGCTACGTCGTCTACAACCAGAAAGATACTGAAGGACGGTATCGCTATCTCCAGGATCAGCGGAAGAACCCGATCATGACATCCAAGAATCGTGATGAGTACATCAAGGGGATGGACCGCGTGTTTGACATCTATTGCAGCATCGTCAAGGACCTGCAGGAGCATTTGAAGAAGGTCAAGCCGTTGGAAGAGGCGGAATACCCGATCAAGGAAGACAAGCCATCGAGATGGGCAGAACTCACGGATGACAATGAGCGGGCAGCATTCAAACGCACCTACACTTTTGATATTCGCAGCAAGGCCTGCGACATCGCACGCATCCTGCTTCCGGCTGCGACGCTCACCAATGTAGGCGCGTTCTGCAACGGCAGGGCGTACCAGAATATCCTGACACGCTTGTATTCGTCAGAGATGCCAGAGTGTCAAGTGCTTGCAGAACAATCCCACCAGGCATTGAACCGCGTGATGAAGCGTTTCGTGGAGCGTGCCAAGCGTGACGAGTACATTGTCGACACCAATCGCAAGATGCAATTCCTTGCCGATGAGCTGTGCGCAAACATCCCTGTACAGAAAGAAGATGATGTTGTGCTGTTGGACAATGGAATCGAACAGATTGCCCGCGAAGCAGCAGGACAGCTTGCGCAGGGGACATTTGATCCCAAGAAGCTTCCAGAGATGTATCAACAGGAATTCCAGACAGGGATGATCGCATATATGTTATACAAGTATGTCGAGCATCCGATGCGTCAGACCAAGGATTTCGTGCGCGGTTTGCCTGATCACGCGCGACAACAAATCATCAATACATACGTTGGTGACCGGCAGCATCGCCGTCAGAAGCCAGGAAGGGCGTTGGAATACGGCTATGACCTGTTCTTTGACATTCTTGGTGATTTCGGTATTTTCCGTGACTTGCACCGGCAGCGCATGCTGACGATGGAGCGTCAATTATTGAGCACGCGGAATGGCTTTGTCGAATTACATCCGATCTTGGAAGAGATCAGCGCAGGGCCGCTGGTGAAGGAATGCGCAGACATCTCTGCAGATTTGTACGAGAAAGTCCGTGCTGATCGAGGAAGGGAGATCGCGCAGTACCCGTTGCTGTTCGGGCACAATATCAGGTTTATGCAGGGCTACAATGATCGGCAAGCAGTTTTTTATTGGGAGCTCCGTACAGGCAAACAGGGCCATCCGAGTTATCGCAAGATCTGCCAGAAAAAGCACAACCTCCTTGAGCAGCGTGCACCTTGGCGAGCAAAGATGGCAAGGTTCGTTGACCATCATGATTATTTCTGGAGCCGCGCCGAAGCAGAAGCAAAT
>CAYYLN010000089.1:0-396 GCA_964472615.1 uncultured Methanosarcinales archaeon | reverse complement strand
ACTCAAAATGGGCCTTGAACACGAAGAATGAAATCTCCGCTCTATTTCATCGGTAACGTCAGCCAGAAAGATCAAACATATTTGTCAGTGCGCAAGGCAATCGTTGCTGCAATGAAAGACTACGGGACTGTTCTGGATAATCATATTGTTCATGATGATGTTCTTGCGTATGAGGATGAACAGAAAACGCAAGGAGTAAATATCTATGTGCGTGATGCAGGATGGATTGATCAGGCAATTGCCGGCATTGCTGAGATCTCAACACCAACCACGGGTGGTGGAGGGGAAATCGAACGCATTGCGAGCCAGGGAAAGCCCTTGCTTGTTCTTCACCATACTCATGTACGCGGGTCCTGGTTCATAAGTTGCATGCCTGGAGTCTATCCTAATGTCGTG
>CAYYLN010000088.1:0-2135 GCA_964472615.1 uncultured Methanosarcinales archaeon | reverse complement strand
CATAAGTATACACATTACGCCATTGGTGAGCGACGATGACAGCGATCCAAACCGTAGCAAATGCCGAAGACGTCGAAAAAGTCATCTGCAATTACTTCTTAAATGGCGCAACCTATGACAGCATACCGTGGATGAAAATGCAGCTCGGCAAAAAACTTGATATTTCCGGTCAAGACCTCGAACGCAAGATTGAAGAAATCCGCGGAAACGTCGTTCTCGACCTCACATGGCAGAAGCTGAAAAGCTTGCACGAAAGGGCGCGATGGATGTGCAGCGCAAGTCGCCAGCATACATCGGCAAGCACACCCTTGCCATGCGCATCGCGACCGCAGACGTGACAAGCATCAAGCAGGACTACAGCTGGGTCGAAAACGGGCGGAAACAGCTTGATCACCTGTACCACACCGCCTGCACCCTGCGCCAATCACCGTGAACCAGTATCACCAAAAAGAGGCTGAGCATAGGTGGGGGTATTGGCAGGGAAAAGACTGCACCCTCGGACTATCCTTCTACGAATCACGAACACAAAAAATCGTCAGGCGTGGCATTGCGAGCGTCCTCATCGCAGGCATCCTCGTCGGAGCGACCTATGCCGCCCTAGGCACGCCCAATCTTCTCACCCTGCTTGGATCACGGACAGAAACAACAGATGCACGCACCAGCCAGTCCATTGACTCGGTGGTCATGCAGCGATAACCATGGAACACAAAAAAGAAGAACGACACCTGTACGGATGGCACATTGTGGACGAAGACGAACTGCTGATTGCCGGCTAATGCCTTTGCGCAAGCCTGCGGCGAATACGCTTTTCCAGCGGCAGCTCGCGCAACCGCATAACTTGACCAACGCCGAGCGTTGTCAAGTTCGTCGCCAAACGCAGTTTGGCGAGATTCTCCTCAATCTGCTCCACGATCACGTTCGTGTCCGCAGTCCTCAAGTCCAAGAAATCCTCGGCGAGTTTGAAGACGGGCTTGACCTTGGACTTCTGTTGCATGCGCTTCTGAAACCCGTCACGCTATATAAGGGTTACGAAACAGGAAGGGATTAGGGCTTTGATTTTTTTGCCTTCTCAGAAATAATTGCTGAGTTCCCGGTTGGGTCCTCAATGGTAATCTTGAGCTTCTCCATTCCCCAGAGAACGTTCTGGAGCTTCTTGAGCAGGGTCTTTGCCTTCTTCTTCGCTTCCTCGTCTTCCTCAAGATCCCGGATTTTCTCAACCTGCTCCTTGATGCGCTGGATCAAGCCTTCGACATTGGTCACAACGCCTTCGGATGCAGGGCCTGGCTCGATGCTGCCCACGCGCTCGAATTTCACCAATGCCTCGCCGCTCTTGATCACGCGTACCTGCAGGTCTTCCTTGCCTGCAACCTCGAAGACATACTTGCACGGCTCGCGCTGCTCAGCAGCCTCGACGTCAGACTTGTGATACTTGCAGTTCTCGCACTGCATGGAGAAGACGAAGAGCTTGCCGAAATACGGCACTTCAGTCTCTGCCTCGGTGAGCGTCAATTTCTTCTGACCGCATACCGGGCACGGCTGGTCTTTCAATGCCGCAGTGATCTTTTCTGCAGTCATAAACTGAAGGGCGGTTTCAAGGTTTAAAAAAGCTACGGTTTTAGCGGAAAGCATCCGGGATTTTGAGGATTTTATGAAATCTTTTCACTCACCGCAGGAATTTTTTCACTTTTCTCGATGATTCTCCGGAATTTGCTCAGAAAAGCGCGTTAATTCTCACGCAGAACCAAAGAATGCCGAGGGCAACATCCTCGGCAAATGCCGGTGTTGGCGAATCTGGTACGCCGCCAGTGTCAGAGGCTGGTGCCCGTAAGGGCATCCGGGTTCAAATATCTTTCGGTTATGGCGGAACCGAAGGATTGAAAATCCCGGCGCCGGCGTTTTTCACATCCCCATCCAATACTCAAATCAAGCGCCAAGTAAACCATTTGAGAAGGTGAAGCGTATGCTTAGCTTTATAAACGCTAAGAATTTAAGATTTCTTTATGATGCCGCCACGAAAACCTAGTTTGTATGGATTATTTAGGGGTGCATATGATCCCCTTGAGGCAATCGTTGATGTTATTAATCGGGATGATCGAGTTGCACTTGCCTATATCGTTCAAAGCAATTATCCGCAT
>CAYYLN010000087.1:0-2183 GCA_964472615.1 uncultured Methanosarcinales archaeon | reverse complement strand
CAAGAACCACCAGTCAATATCTCGGCAACCCGCGGTTGCCGATGTCTCGCCAATCTATTGATTGGCGACGAACTTGAATACATTGGTTATTCACGTAACTTGAGAATCCTCGGGATTCCTCAAGTGACTGATGGTATACTGGTGATTCTTGAGCACACTTGACATTTCCACCAATTGGGGTTTACGCAGTAAATCACCAGTCATAAGACTGGTGGAAATGTCAATGTTTATAAGCGTCTTCCTTCCTGTGGTCACGATGGAAAGGGTTGCTGTCGTTGGTGCTGGCATCTTCGGATGCTCCATTGCGGTCGAACTCGCAAAGCAGTTTGAAGTCAGACTTTACGACCGCGCGGACTCTATTCTTGCAGCTGCCTCTACGTGCAACCACCTGCGGCACCATTATGGCTATCATTATCCAAACAGCGCAAAGACTGCGTTGGAATCGATTAGGACACGGGAAAGTTTTGAAAAAGTGTATGGCGCGTGCGTTGTCCGCGATGTTTCGGCGTATTACGGTGTTTCCAAAACGCACTCGCTCACCACGCCTGATGACTTTTTGGCATTTTGCAAATCTCTTGATATTCCTTATGAAATTTCGTTTCCCCCACAGGGTTGTTTGGATGAATCAAAAGTCGACTTGTGTATCAAGACGCCTGAACCGGTCTATGATCCTGATATGATGCATGCGGCAGTTTCGCAAGAAGTCAACGCATCGCCGGTGAAACTGTTTCTCAATCACGAGATTGTTGGAGGCGGACTTGAGGGAAAGCTGAAAATCCTGCGGGTACGGCAAGGGAACCGTGTATCAGAAGAGTCTTTCGATTATGTCGTGAACGCAACATACGTGAACTTCAATAATTTCAACAAATGGTTTGGAATGCCACAACGCGAGGTTTTGTACGAACTTGTCGAACTGCTTGAGGTTGAGCTTCCGGTGAAGGGCAAGATCGGGCTCACCATGCTTGATAAGCAATTCAGCTCCATTCTACCACGGGGCAACCGGGGAACCTATACGCTCGGGCATGTCAAGCCATCGGTGCTGAAGGCGCAAATTTCCAATGAGCTTGACCCGAAGCTGATGATGGATGCCGGTGTCTCTTCGAACCGCGATGCAATTATCAGGAGAAGCAGCGAGTATTTCCCAATCGCAAGATATGCGAAAGTACGGGAATCGATTTTCGTCACGCGCATCATCAAGACAAACATTGAGGATACCGATGAGCGCCCGACAGAACTGACCGATCATGGCAATGGCATTTATTCGGTTTTTGCAGGCAAGATCGTCACGTGCGTTGATGCTGCGAAAAAGATTTCTGATTTGGTCACGCAACGCCGAAAGGAGGGACGTTGAATGCATGTTCCTGGAGATAATCACAATCCGTTGCGTATCGCAGTTATTGGTGCGACAAAGTTCGGCAAGTATCATGTGCGTGAATACAGGAATGCAGGATGCGATGCACGCGCTATTCTTGGCAGTTCCCAAGAAAGCGCTCGTGCGACTGTGGATATGCTCAAGCAGCAGTATGCAGTACAGCCCACACCGTATGCAGATCTTGATGAACTTCTTTGTTCTGAACAGATCGATGCTGCAAGCATTTGCACGCCGCCTGATCTTCATGAAGGGCATGTAAGAAAATGCATTGAGCACGGAGTGCATGTGCTTTGCGAAAAGCCATTCATACCAGGGTATACGACAGCACCAAAGGTAATGCATCTCCTTGATCTTGCCCGCCAGAAAAACCTTGTGTTGACCGCGAACACACAGCATTGTTCACTGCTTGATCATGTCAAAAAAGAGCCAGTGCATCATGTTGAGGTATATGCAGAGCCGGGCGAGCGTGGTATCAACATGCTGCAGGACCATCTTCCGCACACCAACAGCTTGCTCGTACGTCTTGTACCGAAGGGCATTGCGCAGAATATTTTTTTCCCACAACGAACTGATGATGACATCACTGTTGTATTTGACTACGTTGGTGGGCAACAACTGGTGAAGGTAGCGTATCGGCTGCGTTTCAACCCGACGAGACCCCGTGCTTTCTGGTTTCGTATCAATGATGCATCCTACGAGCGAATGCTCACTCCTGCGTATCAGCATCAATTGGTTACTCCTGAAGGCGTCATGAACGTTGCTGATCCTCTGCAGGTTTCAATCGAACGTTTTGTCAATGCAGTGCGAGGCA
>CAYYLN010000086.1:1860-2218 GCA_964472615.1 uncultured Methanosarcinales archaeon | reverse complement strand
CGCATGGCTGCTTGAACGCTTTTCAACTATGGAATTTGCCGTGTTCATCGTCGCAATGGGGGTCACACACAGCTTCCTCGAGCTCGTGCCGTCGATTTTTCTCGGCGCTCCGGATGACAGCACTGCGCTCATCATGCTGCCTGGCCACAAGATGCTCCATGACGGACTGGGGTATGATGCGGTCAGGTTTGCGACGATTGGCGCGCTCGGATGTCTGGTCTGCACGCTCGCCCTTTTTCCCGTGCTCCTCTGGGCATTTCCACTGCTGTTCACCCTCATGAGGCCTATCCTCGGATGGCTCTTGCTCACACTCTGCATCATCCTCATCGTAAAAGAACAGCGCGACTGGTGGAAGGCG
>CAYYLN010000086.1:0-1850 GCA_964472615.1 uncultured Methanosarcinales archaeon | reverse complement strand
GGTTTTTTTGACGACAGGCATCCTTGGCTGGATCGTGCTGAAAAAGCTCGAGCTCTCACAGCCATTGCTGCCATTGCTTGCAGGCTTGTTCGGCGCGAGCTCGCTCATGCTCGCCATTGTTGAGGACGCCAAAATCCCTGTGCAGATCGGCAGGTATGCCCGACTCTCGAAGGCCGACGCGACCAAAGGGATTTTGGGCGGCCTGCTCGGCGGCACTCTGGTGACGCTGTTTCCTGGCCTTGGCCCAGGACATGCAGGGGCATTGGCCACGACGATATTCAAATCAACGAGCCATTCCTTTCTGGTGCTGATGGGAGGTTTGCATGCCGCAGATTTCCTCGCATCCATGGTCACGCTCGTTGCCTTGGGAAAGGCACGGAATGGCGCGCTCGCAGTCATGGAACAACTCATGCACATCACGAGCACAGACCTCTGGCTGCTAGGCGGCGTTGCATTAGTCGCAGGACTGCTTGCGGCAGGATTAGCGCTCTTGCACGCAAAAATCTTCTCGAGCCTCGTTGAGAACGTCAACTACCCGTTGCTGAGCGGCAGCATCCTCCTGTTCCTGATCGGGCTGTGCATGGCACTCACGAGCTGGAAAGGAGTGCTGGTGCTGGTTGTGAGCGCCGCGCTGGGACTGCTCGCGCCTTGGCTGAAGGTCAGCAGAGCACATGCAATGGGGTGCCTGCTTTTTCCAACTTTACTCTATTATTTGTAGATTATTCCGAAAAGTTAATAAATATGGAAGGATCTACGATGTTTATGATTAGAAGAGATAAAAATGACCGAGAAGTTATTGAACTTCTCCGTGAGAATAGCAAGCAGTCAGTGCAGGAACTTGCGAAGCGCATCAGTTTGCCGCCAACCACCGTGCACAACCGCATCAAGCGGCTCGAACAGCACAGAACCATCAAACGGTTCACCATTGATCTGGACTGGAATGCCCTCGGCAAACAGGTGACTGCATTTGTCCTTGCCTCGGTCGAATACATCATGCCGACCGGCGGCAGGGTCAGGCAGGAAGACATCGCACGAGAGATCCGCGGGCTGCCTGGCGTCGATGAAGTGCATGTCCTCACCGGCGGCGCAGATATCCTCGCAAAAGTCAGGGTCAAGGACATTGCTGAGCTCAACGAATTCCTCATCCAGAAGCTCCGCACCGTGCCCGGCGTCGACAAGACTCAAACAATGATTGTCTTGTCAACAGTATAGCAACCTTTTTAAATGAACACGGGATCTGCACGCACATGGAGGGTCGCATCAGCGCATTCCGGGGAAGTTTCCGCCGCAAGAGCGGCAACCACATGATCATCCAGGTAGATGGCGTCACCAGCAAGGAAAAAGCCCAAGCGCTCGTCGGAAAGACCGTCGTCTGGATTGCACCAGGCAAAAACAAGAAACAACTCAAGGGCACGGTTGCTGCACCCCATGGCGGCAAAGGCGCAATCAGGGCAATCTTCGAAACCGGCATGCCTGGCCAGAGCCTCGGCGAACCCGTCAAGATCGAATGATTTCCACCAGCTTTTTATTCTTCAACGCTCTGTTTCTTGATCATGGAAACCAATCTTGAGCAGGCCGCACGACAGGAATTCTCACCCATCCTTACGAAAGTACATCGCACCATCAACAAGCTGCTTGATGGACGATGCTGGGGAAGCATTCTGCCTGACACGTTCGAGACCGAGTTGAGAGTCAACGGTTACATCATTCTCGAGACCACCTTTGAGAACCATCGCGTTACCATGTACGCAACAAGCATCCCTGAACTCATTACCCACATCCAAAACACGCTCCTGCAGACAAGGACGCATATTCTTTGCGTTAAACAAACCGGAAAACAACCGCTCGCA
>CAYYLN010000085.1:0-2383 GCA_964472615.1 uncultured Methanosarcinales archaeon | reverse complement strand
GCTCGAGATCCTCAACCAGAAACTCAGCGTACACCACACGCCTGAACTCAAGGACTGGGAGATGCTCGTCAACAGAATCAAACAACCCGACCACGAAATCACGATTGCGATCTGCGGCAAGTATACCGAGCTCAAGGACTCCTACGCAAGCATCATCGAAGCATTGGTGCATGCCGGAGCGCACAACAACACCAGGGTCAGCCTGCGCTGGATCGCGACAACAGACATCGAGGCAGGACTGACCACGGTTGATGAAGCACTCGCCGGCGTTCACGGTGTCCTGGTCCCTGGGGGGTTTGGTGGGAGAGGGGTTGAAGGCAAACTTTCTGTCATCCGCGCCGCCCGAGAAAACAAGATTCCGTACTTGGGCATCTGCTATGGCCTGCAGCTTGCCGTTGTTGAATTCGCGCGCAACGTGTGCAAGTTCGCAGGAGCGCACACCACGGAAATCGATCCCCAGACGCCGCATCCGGTGATTGATATCCTGCCTGAACAGAAATCCATCGCGAATCTCGGTGGTACCATGCGGCTCGGAGCATACCAGGCGTTCTTTGAGCATGACAGCCAGGTCGCACAATTATACAATGCTGGTGAAGCATCTGAACGCCACCGGCATCGGTACGAAGTCAACCCTTTGTATCACAATCGCTTGCGTGTGAACGGCATGCGACTCAGCGGATTGTCCGAGGACAAGAGACTGGTTGAATTCATCGAGCTCCCTGATCATCCCTTCTTCGTTGCGACGCAAGCCCACAATGAACTAACCTCGCGCTTGGAAAAGCCAAACCCATTGTTCTTCGGATTTGTGAAAGCTGCTCTCGGTCAGGTTCAAAAGGTTTAAAAAGGGACTGCCTTCTCAGCTCGTCGGTGAACGTGTGGGAGCGCCGCCGGAGTCGGCTGCCCATTCGCTGACGCTCATGGGATTCAAGTCTTTTTTGCTCCACGTTTATGATACGCAGTACAAGAAGCTGCTCGCACTGAGCTTTCTCATCCTCCTTGCGAGCACCGGCATCTTGGTCGTATCCAAGATCCAGACTGGTGAGTATTTCCAGAAAGGAGTCTCGCTCAAGGGCGGACTCACCCTGACGATCCCTGTTCCTGAAGCAGATGTCGATGCGCTCGAGACCGCGCTCTCAGCAGCATTTCCCAACGCAGATATCTCTGTTCGAGCAATCACTGAAGCAGGCGAGCTGAAAGCGCTCATCGTTGAAGCATCAGACGTGGCAGAGGACGACTTCATCGCTGCGCTTCGCAGCACCGGCCTGCCGATGGAACCCAGCACGTACTCGATCGAAGTCATGGGTTCAAGCCTCGGACAGAGCTTTTATCGTCAAACCCTCATCGCGGTCCTGCTCTCCTTCCTCTTCATGGCGATCGCGGTCTTCATCACGTTCCGTTCGCCCTTGCCAAGCTTCTTCATCATCCTTGCCGCAGCATCAGAGATCCTGAGCACGATCGCAGTGGTCAATCTCCTCGGCATCAAGCTCTCCACTGCCGGCGTGGCAGCGTTCCTGATGATCATTGGCTACTCGGTCGATACCAACATCCTTCTCACGGTCAAGGTCCTTAAGCATCAGGGGGGCACGGTCTTCGAACGCACCGTGCAGACCATGCGCACCGGCGTACTCATGTCGCTCACCGCATTCGCTGCGACCATGATCGGCTCGATCTTCATTCAATCAGACATCGTCAAGCAGATTATGATCATCATCTCCATCGGCCTGCTCTTTGATATCGTCTACACCTGGCTCCAGAACGCAGGCATCCTGCGCTGGTATTTCGAGCGCAAGCACCAGCACCAAGAGGGTGAGCACCATGGGTAAGCTGCGGAGGATATTCACCAATGTCCGCATCATTGTCTTGCTTGTGGTCGTGCTGTTCATGCTGTTTGCCGTCAGGCCCACGCCGTGGAATGAAGGCGTGATGGTCAAGAGCGTGCTCAAGAACAGCTCTGCAGCAATCGCAGGCATGCAGAATCCCAAGCCCACTGCGCCACCGCTCACCAAGGAAGTCATCCTCTCGATGAACAACAAGCAGATCGCCAACATCCAGGACTACTACACTTTTGTTAAATCACTCAAGATCAACCAGACCGTCCAGATCAAGACCAACAAAGGCCTGTACAAGCTCGTGACCAAGGAAGCATTCGAAATCATCGAGCTCAACCAAACACAAGAAGTCAGTATCCCTGAGCTGCAAGAAAGCAATGAGACCGTAAACGGAACCAGCATCACGGTCAACACCACGGTGATGAAGACTGTTCTTGCAGAGGTCACGCAGCGCAAGTCTCTTGGCATCGAAGAACTTGGATTGCGCGTGGATACTGCGCCCACAAGCAACCTTCGCAAAGGCTTGGACTTGCAGGGAGGAACACGCGTGCTGC
>CAYYLN010000084.1:0-2510 GCA_964472615.1 uncultured Methanosarcinales archaeon | reverse complement strand
GTCGCGCCGGTGACCAACAGTACCAGTCCGACGACTGCGATCACCGCGACAATGCCGAGAATTGCGAGCGCAACCCCTCTGCCTTCTTCTGCCATACACTAATCACCTCTGTTTTTGCTTCGTGAATATTTGTTTCAGGGATTCATTTACTGGTATATAAACTTTGTGCTCTCAAGAAACAAGAAAGAAAAAGAGAAGAATACTAAAAAATCAGCTGATGCGCCGTGCGCACGGCCCGACCACATATTCCCAGTTCGTACCCTCGACTTCACTCGGGTCAGGGATGCAGTAGGTGTTTTGCGGGCAGCGGAATCCCGGCGTGCCGTCAGGAGTCGGGCAGATTTGTCCGCTCGGGACATAATACGGCTGCCTGTTCGACGTCAAGCGCTCCCCTGCGATGGTCTCGCCATAGAAGCCTGCATCCTCTTGCAACTCAAGCGGCACTGGCTTTTCTGCATATGCTCCTGCAGGCATATAGCCCGCGTCAAGCGGCGGGTCGCTCGCAGTGCTGTAATGACCGCCGGTCGTGCGGTCAGTCAAGTAGGGGAATTCCTCGCCCCTGAGCGCGCCTCCATAGATCTTCGAAGGTGCCGATACCTTGCCGGTCGCGCCGGTGAACAACAGTACCAGTCCGACGACTGCGATCACTGCGATAATGCCGAGAATTGCGAGCGCAACTCCTCTGCCTTCTTCTGCCATAGGATATTCACCTCTGTTTTTGGGAAAAAACAAAGCCAGCCAACCGCATCGGCGCTGCCTCTGTTTGCTGGAGGTGAGTCAGAGAAACTGGTATATAAACTTTGCGATACTAGCGAATTGCATGAAAAAAGTTCATGTGTCGGAAACCCCTTGCGCGGAAACCACTGGCTTCAGCCTGTTGGAGGAAGCGCGGGGTTTCCGAACATGCTCAAGAACCACGTGCCATTTGGCAGCACATTGCTTATTATTCACGCCACGTGCTTGAGCAAATGGTTCTTGACACATTCATGCAATTTGCTCTAAGAAAAAGGCAATAAAAAAGTTATTCGTACACGCCAACGCCTGCCGAACCGCCAAACGGACAGCAGAACACCTTTGCCTTCACTGTGCTGGGAACACAGTCGGTTCGTCCGCCCATGCTCGCAACATTTTCTGCGGAACGGTAAGCATCGTTCGGGCATGCATCACGCGCATATTCCCAGCCCGGACGGTCTGTGCCGGGCCTGCCTTGGTAATACGTGCCGCCTTCACGCTCAACCACCGGCGACGTGTAACGTCCTGGTTCCTCACCGATCGGACGGATATCACTCTCGCCCTGGCGCATCGCGCCGCCATAGACCCCTTGACCTGCAGCGCCGCTAAATAACAATACCAGTCCGACGACTGCAATCACTGCGACAATGCCCAAAATCGCCAATGCGATTCCGCGTCCTTCGTCCACCATGAACATTCACCTCGTTTCGAACATGATTGGTATTCGTTAGTGCACTACGGGTATAAATATCTTACGAATGACGTGCCCTTCGGGCATAAGACTCTCGCTTACGAACTCACAAATCGCTGTTTGCTCGTTCGTTCGCTCGGAAAAATCATTTCTGCCGTACGGCATGCCAGACCAAGAGCAGCACACCGATCGTCAACGCCGAATCAGCAACGTTGAACGCAGGCCAGAAATGGAAATCAATGAAATCCGTGACTGTGCCAAGAAAAATCCTGTCAATCGCATTGCCCAGTGCTCCGCCCGTGATCAAGCCCCACGCGACATACTGTTCGGTGAGCTTGCCATGCTTGCACGACCACACGATCGCACCAGCGACCGCAAGCGCGATCGCGACCAACATCCATCGCAAGAACTCAAACTGCAACAGGCCGAACGCAATTCCCACATTCTGCACGCGCGTCAAACTCAGGAACGGAAGCAACAGGACAGAAGCACCAACCAGCAGGAATTTACGCACAAGAACTTTTGTCATGAGATCTGCAACGAGAACAATCATCGCTGCTGCGTACAGCCATCGTGCGTCAAGCGCCTTCCTCAGCGAGCGTCGCGAGCTGAGACCAGCCAACATCTGTTGGCGCTGCCTCAGCGAGCGTCGCGAGCTGAGACCAGCCAACATCTGTTGGCGCTGCCTCATCGCCATCGCCTGACGTCTCGCCAAGCCTCGCTTGGCGACGAACGTGCCAAGCTTCGCTCGGCAAGTCTCAGGGGAAGAGCTTCCTCTTCTCTTGGCTGCTGCGCGCGCTCAATCCTTTCCAGCTTAGAAATAACACTATCCAGCAATGCCTTGAGCGTGTCCAGCTTTGCCTGCACGACCTGTATGTCTCTCGTCAAATCGGCAGCAGAGGGCTGCATTGCCTGCGGTGCTATTCCCGGCGCAGGAGCAAACGACGGCTGGGCAGGCGCACCGCGAAATTGCTGCGGCGGCAATGGCGCAGGGCCGATGTCCTCGCCTGGCAGCGCCAGGCCACGGCCTGGCTGGCCTGCCTCTAACGAGTCAGGCATTTCTGTGATGCCTGGCCCCATTCCTGGC
>CAYYLN010000083.1:2438-2646 GCA_964472615.1 uncultured Methanosarcinales archaeon | reverse complement strand
CAAATACGCTGCCTTTGGCGTGCCCCTCCTGATGCCTGCTTCCATCTCGCCAAACAGGCAGCGATACCTGTTGCTGAACAGGTCCAGCGCGCAGAATGCTGGCGCATTGCCACCTTCGGTTTCGCGGATGTTGCAGTCCACCTTGTCCGTGCGCACCTGTTTTGTTTGCGGGTCAGTCCAGTCCCATTCAAGGATTGCCGTGTCATAC
>CAYYLN010000083.1:0-2428 GCA_964472615.1 uncultured Methanosarcinales archaeon | reverse complement strand
CGCTCACCACAAAAGGCGCATCAAAGTTGACGAGGTCGAACTTCTTCACCTGTCCGCTGCCCAACGCCGGGTTGCTGACGGTGATGAAGCGCTCTCCTGCAGTGCAGTCGCACTTGCCATCAGGATAATCGCTCGGGTCACACGTGAAGCCAGAACTGCACTTGAGCTTGAGGCGGTAGCGGGCGTCAGCGCCAGCGATCATGCCTCCTGCGATGCGGTATGCCCACGTGGTCAGTCCTGCAGGGCTGGTGGTCGGGTCATAGGAAATGAACGTGCGCTGGCATGTTGTCAATGCTCCCTCGGAATCGATCGGGATGTCTTCCACTTGTTGCTGGAAGAGTCCGCTGATGTCCAAGTCCCAAGTGCCGGTGAATGCCCAGACGCAGACCGCGTGCACGAGCTGGCGTTCGCTGAAGAGTGATTTGTACAACGAGGTTTCGCCATAACGCTGGTTGACGCTCTTGCTGACGTCTGCTCCTGCGCCAGTCAACGCACCGAGCACGTTGCCAAAGCCGCCGACTCCTGCGCGTTCGCCAACGCCGGGCGTGTTGAATTTCTCAGTGAAGCACGAGATTGCCTCAAAGAAGAGGTCACAAATCGTGCCTGAAAGTTTTGCTGCGCAGAATCCTTCGCTTCCTTCGCCGGTGAGCAGGATTTTGCTGAAGCAGCCGTGGAATGCTCCGAGCACTGACCGCCACATTTGCAGGTAGCTCGTGACTGCAGGGATGCAAATGCACTGAATGCTCCTGAACAGGCCAGAGTATGGCCGCACAATGTATTGCTGGTCTGGAACACCGACGATGTTATTGATTTCGTCGTAAATCTTGTTTAATTGTTCTCCTTTCTCAATGCGCGTTGTCTTGCCATCATTGAGTCCCTTGTACAGGCAGTCGCGTTGTTGCGCGTCTGTCATGCGGGTTCGTTGTTGTTCTGCCCGCACTGCTTGTTGTCCGAAGCACGCAGTGAGGTCCTTGTCGAATGACGCAGTCATGCTTGCGCTGAGCCTGAAGCTTTGTTCTCGTTGTTTCGTGCCTTGTTCGCCAGCGCGTGTTTGTTGTTCAAACTGAGGCGTCTTGATGGCATAGCCGCGGTGGACTTTGTACGAGGTTGCGGTTCCTGCTCCGCCAACGCCTGCGAACAATCCCCCTCCATAGCCTGCAGGGACGACAAAGATGTAGACTGCATTATCATCTGCTCCGGGTTTTGCAGGAACCCATGTTGCTTGCGCATTCACGGTCTGCGCGCTTGGCTGGCCGGTGTTGCTTTCGCAGAATCCTGCGACTGCATTCCACAATCCCTTGCACTGGAGGTCTGACGCGTCGACATTCGCCTGTTGTGCTGACAGGCATGTGCTTTCCTTGAGCTCGTCAAACGTGTCAAGCATGCTGCCTACTGCGGTTCCTGTTCCGCATGCAGAACTCCAGTCGCGCTGGTACTGGAAGCCACAGCAGTTCGGGTGCGCAGGGTGTAGGGTCTTCTTGCAGTCCTCAGCGCTTGGTCCTTGCGAGGATGTTGTCTTGCCTTTGGTACTATCGTAAAGCTGGCGAATGCCGAGTTTGCTTCCGGTTGTCCCCGGGCTGTTCTCAGTTCCGCGATACGTCGGTGTAATGTAGTTATAGTCCTTGTACGTGAAGCCGCAGTCGTTGCCTGAGAAGATCTTGCCGCCGCCTTGCGTTCCGCCACCGCCGCCAACAGCCCATTTGACGAGTTCTTTGTTTGCAGGGTCACTGGTGATTTGGAGCGGTTCGACGTCTCCGGTCTTATCCTTGATGTAAGTGGAGAATGTGGGCGCGCTCGGGCAGCCGATGCGGTCACACAAGGTGTGCATGACGTTGGTCTCGAACTTCTTGCGCGATTCGATGGCTTTCTCGCACGTCTTGCAGAGTCTTTGTTGTTGTGCATTGCTGGCGCTGCCTGCTTGCGGGCCATATGCTGCATCGCAGAGTCCTGCTTCTGCTACTGCTTTATTCCACCCTCCTCCCCCGGTGAATGTGCTGACAAATGCGCTGCCTTCGCATGCAGTGCGTTCTTGGAAGAAGCTCACAATCATCCAGACGTTGCTCGCGAGGCAGCCGTACAAGAGGTATTCGCCGATGGTCGTGATTGGCTCGAGCACTTTGTCGATGTACTTGATTACTTTCTCAATGGTTCTCACTGCACTCCGCAGCATGCCGTGCGGGATGACGTCCGTGGGGGTGGTCTGGTCGATCGCGACTTCAACAGGCAGGCAGACACGCTGTACCTTGGTCTCGAGTACGGGTGAGGGTGCAGGCATGCGCGGGTCTGCGGGCTTGATGACGGTTTTTTCTTGGAACTGGACCTCGACTTGCAGGAAGAGTTTCACGCAACCAAAGCCTCCAACGAGGCATTCGCCTTTGCGGTGGTCGCTGATGAGGTCAGGAAGCTTGCTGAAGAATCAGGAAAGGCC
>CAYYLN010000082.1:0-2667 GCA_964472615.1 uncultured Methanosarcinales archaeon | reverse complement strand
ACTATCCGAACGTCGTGTATCCGGGGCCAGTGTTCCCCAACAATTTCGCAGAACTTGAGAAACTTGAGTGCGGCAGTTTTGTGTTGTGGGACAATGGAAAGATCACGCACGAGAAGACCATGCTCCACCCGGTGGTGAAAATCCTCGTTGATGCGCAGAACAAGACGCCAGCAGAAGTCAATACCGTGCTCGAACAACAGCTTGACCAACAGAACTTCGCCAAGGCAATCGTGCTTGTGCGCATCGAAGGCGTCTTGAAGCAAGGCAAGCCCGGCGACATCGGCTTTGGAGCGTTTGTGGACTCGTGCACTCGGAAAGGAGCATACGTCGTCCTCAAGAACACGAACAAGCTCGAGAGCAAGGAATTCCAGGAGATCAAGGTCAGCAAGGCAAGCGTGGAAGACATCGAAGACGCGCTCATCAAAGAACACGCAGGACAATTGAAGATGCTGCCTGCGGAGCAAGAAACAGCGCTCGCAAAAGAACTCATGCGCGTGCTCAGCGCAGAGAAGGACGAAGGAGAACGCGTGGCTGATTTTGAGAATCGCATTGCGCAAGACGTAGACAAGTTGTTAGGGCTTTAGTATTTCTTCACCCACACACGCACTATCGGCTTCTGGCGTTTTCTCCACAACAGGCTCAGCAGCCACGAAATGACGAGAGCGATAATCACGACCGGGATGAGCAGAATCAAGACATTGAGCACAAACACGAGCACGACCAAGATGAGCAAGACGAACAGGAAGACTGCGATCCAGCCCTTATACTCTGCCATTGGCCCCTCCGCGAGCGAGCAACAAGTGTCGTATGCTTTTGTGATAAATGCAGATCAGAATCGCTGCGAGCACGAACACGATCAAGAGAATCAGGGGAATTGCGGCATCAACAGATTGCGCAACCGCAATCACATTTTCCACGTGCGGACCGAGCGCAAAACCGATCCAGACCATGATCGGCGTCTGAATTGCCGCCCCGAGCGCGTTCGCGAGCGCAAATTTCCTCCACCGCATGCCTGAGGTTCCTGCGACCCATGGCGTCAAGATACGCATGCCCGGGATGAAACGGGCGATCCATACCGAGAGTGAGCCGTGCTGGTCGATCGCATACTGGACGCGCTCCAACATTTTGCCGTTGAGAAAACGCCTCAGGAGCCAGTGGCCCTGGCTGCTGAGGTAAAAGTGCAGGTTGTCAACGAATATCACGCTCGCAATGGCAACAAGCATCGCGATCGGCAACGAAAACAATTTCGCAAATGCGGCATAGCCGATCACCAGCAAGATGACTTCTTCAGGCACGGGCAGGATGCCGATACTGCCCAGCAACAGGACGAGCGGGATGGCTACGTACGAGAGTTCTGCCAAATACGGAATGCCCAGTTCTACCCCCATGCATATCGTGCCCTTGTGTATGCGTGTATTCGTTTCCGAGATACTTATTTCACAAACCAACGATTTCCCAATTATGGCGTCTTGCGCAGCATCGTGCGCGGGAACGGAATCGCATCCTTGATAGTATCGAGATTGCACAGCCAGGCAACCACGCGTTCCACACCCATGCCGAACCCTGCATGCGGCACTGAGCCATAACGTCGCGAGTCAAAGTACCAGTCATAATGCTCTGCATGCTCGCCCGCTGCCTTCAGCGCCTTCTGCATCGCCTTGACGTCCAAGTCACGCTGCGAACCACCGATGATCTCCCCATACCCTTCAGGCGCGAGCATGTCCATACACAGCGCGGTCTTCTTATCTTGGGGATCAGCAGGCTTGTAGAATGCCATGATCTCCTTGGGATAATTCGTGACGATGACTGGCGTCTTAAAATGCTTCATCAAAGCATCCTCTTCTACGGTACGCAAGTCCTTGCCCCAAGGAATGTCTATCTTTTCCTTTCCTTTCAGGAACTTCAGGACCTCAGTGTAGGTCATGCGCGGGAACGGCGCCTTGATCTTCTTCAGCTTCTCAATGTCTTGACCAAGCTCCTTGAGCTCGTCAGCATTCTTATCAAGCACGCTCTTGATGATGAAGCAAACCAACTCCTCAGTCTGCGTTTGCAGCGCTGGAAAGTCCTGCCACGTGGTCTCTGCTTCTGCCATCCAGAACTCTGCCAAGTGCCTGCTTGTTCGTGAGCGCTCGGCACGGAAGCAGGGCGAGATGGTAAAAATCTTTTCCATGCCGAAAATGCCTGCCTCGGCATACAACTGCCAGCTCTGTGTCAAGTACGCCTTGTCATCAAAATATTTCACTTCGAACAAGGTCGTTGCGCCTTCGCACGCAACCGGTGTGAAAATCGGCGGGCTCCATTCCGCGTATCCATCCTTGCGGAAGAATTCCCTGATCGCCCACAAGACGGTATCGCGGACTTTCATGATCGCAGTCATCTTACGGCTGCGCAGCCACAAATGACGCACATCGAGCAAAAATTCAGGGCTTAAATCCTTCGCGATCGGGAAGGTGTCCGCACGCTGGATCATCTGGAAGTCCGTTGCCTGCACCTCATACCCGCCTGGCGCACGGTCATCCTTCTTGAGCTCGCCCGTGAGCATGCAACTGGATTCGATGCTTACCTCTTCGGCAGACGTGAAGACTTTCGCAGGTACCGCATCCTTCTTGATCACACATTGGATGATGCTGGTGTGGTCGCGCAGCACGATAAATACCTTGTCTGCGA
>CAYYLN010000081.1:0-2716 GCA_964472615.1 uncultured Methanosarcinales archaeon | reverse complement strand
CTCGTCTGAAAAAAAGATGGTGGAAGAGCTTTTCAAGGCATACGATATCCGAGGAGCGTATCCTGCAGAGATCACCGAGGACTTCGCGTACAAGATCGGCAGGGCAGTAGCAGTGCATTTTGCTGGCAATGAAATCATGGTGGGCAGGGATTGCAGGCTTGGTTCTGACAAGCTGGCAGTGGCACTCATTAAAGGAATCACAGACCACGGCAGTGATGCGATCGACATCGGCATGTGTTCCACGCCGATGCTGTATTTTGCGACAAAAGACCTGCCTGGTGTGATGGTCACTGCATCACACAATCCAAAGGAGTACAATGGCTTCAAGATTTGCGCGAAAGGGGGCATTCCGCTCGCATTGCCGAACGGCCTCACGGCGATCAAGCAGCTCGTGATCGAGAACAAGTTCGGCAAGCCGAAAAAGAAAGGAAAGACCAAGAAACGCAGCGTACTCGAGAAGTACGTTGCGCACGTACGGGCATTCAAGTGCAGGCTCAAGGCGCTGAAGGTCGTCATTGACGCGGGAAACGGCGTTGCAGGACCAATCGCGTCCAAGGTGTTTGCGCGCGTGCCGGTGAGGATCATCCCCTTGTTCTTCGAACCTGATGGAAGCTTTCCCAACCGTTCGCCCAATCCCGTGGGTGCAGGAGCGACTGCGGCATTGGCAAAAGCGGTGAAGCAGCACAAGGCACATCTGGGCATCGCGTACGATGCGGATTGCGACCGCGTCGTATTCGTTGATGAGAAAGGCAATCGTGCGCGCCCTGACCACGTACTCGTGCTGCTTGCACAACAACTCCTGAAAGACAATCCTCACGGCAAGGTCCTGTATGATCTCACCTGCAGCCGCATCGTCAAGGAGCACGTGACTGAACTGGGCGGCGTCGCAGTGATGACCCGGGTCGGTCACACGTACATCACGCAAATCATGCGCGAGGAGAACGCGCTCATCGCAGGCGAGCTGAGCGGGCATTATTACTTCCGCGAAAACTTCTTTGACGACAATGGCGACATCGCGGCAATGCTCATGCTGAACGTGTTGAGCGAAGAAAAGAAGTCATTGTCAAAACTGCTTGCGCCGTTGCAGAAGTATGCGAATTCAGGCCAGATCACGTTCACGGTCGACAACCAGGCACAACTCCTGAACAGGATTGAGGATTATTATGCCGCGAAAGGCGGCAAGGTATACACGATTGATGGCTTAAGTGTGGAATTCCCAGACTGGTGGTTCAACCTCAGACCAAGCCACACTGAATCCTTGCTTAGACTCAATGTCGAAGCAAATACAAAAGCACTTCTTGACAGAAAAGTGGCAGAAGTGAAGCGGCTGCTCGCCTAACTGCCGGAAATCTTCCGGATCTGTCGACGATAGTTTTATTAAGAAGTACATCTTTCTTTATAGTATGCAAAAGCTCAAGTTCGTGAACAAAGAGCCAGATTGGGTGGGACCGTCCGAAAAGGTAGGAGGTTGTCTGACGGTTTGTACGAACATTCGTAAGAATTGTAGAATGAACAATTAGCAATACTTAACAATTATCCGTACTCCTCTTCCAGTCCTGCGATGTAGTCTTCGCGGCACTGGCAGCGTGAACGGTGCGTCAAGGGGCAGCTGCCACGGGCAGCGTCTTCATCAGACGGCAGGGTGCATGCGGTGCTGTCATGCTTGCAGCACGTGTATGTTGCTTGTCCGCCGCACAAGATCGCATTCCTGCAGACTTGGTTGACCACGACATCGGATTGCAGGATTTGGACGCCGCTTTCCGTGCGGATGTGCATGCCTGGCGGGTAATATCCTTCGACCACGCCACCGGTGATGAAGCCATTGACAAACAGCACAATGCCGATGATTGCGAGGATGCCGAAAATTCCTGTGAGTGCGACGGATTTATCCATAGGATGCCTTCCGCGCAGCCGGAATTGGCCACGTCTGGCGATACTGGAATTTCTCAGGGCACGAGCACGCGTAGGGCGTGTGTGCAGGGCATTGCGGTGGTTCTGAGGCGTAGCCATAAATTGGGGCCATGCATTTGATGCCAGTGCCTGGCAAGGGGTTTTCTGCGCAACAAAGGAAGCTGGTGTCACTGCCGCACGGCGGCATGTCCATGCACGCCATCGGATTCCATTCTGCAGGCCGCACCGGTGATTCCCACGCGTACACGATCTTGCCAGTCATTCCTGTGCGGACAATCATGACTGCAGCAAGAACAACCACGAAGATGCTGATGACTGCGACAATACTCCAGAAGACCGTATTATCCGGAGCATCCTGAAGAGGCCTCTCTTTTTGCTGCTGCGCGAATCGACGCATGCCTTGCACGCAGACGAGTGACTATTTAAACGTTTCGCATCGACGTTGCAACAAAGTTTATAAAGCCCGTGTCAGTCGGCTGGGACAATGGCGAAAAAGAAGACTACGCAGAACGCTCAACAGAAGAAGGAGCATCCTGAGCGTTCACTGCCTGCAGAGCCCGTGGTCATGACTTCTCTGCCGCCGCAGCCAGAAATCAATATCGGCATGGTTGGCCATGTCGACCACGGCAAGACAACGCTGGTGAAGGCCTTGTCGGGCAAGTGGACAGATACGCACAGTGAAGAAATCAAGCGCGGCATCACGATCAGGCTCGGCTATGCAGATGTGACGATCTACCGGTGTGGCACATGCGAGAGCGGCGATGCGTACAGCGTCACCCCGACGTGCAGCACGTGCAAGAAGCCG
>CAYYLN010000080.1:867-2742 GCA_964472615.1 uncultured Methanosarcinales archaeon | reverse complement strand
CCGCAACGAAGTGCGCGGTGCATTGGGAGGCATGACCCGTGTGCGCAAGCTCAGCCAGGATGACGCGCACATCTACTGCACGCCTGACCAGATCCAAAAAGAAATCAAGGACTTGCTCGGGTTCGTCAAATACATCTATCACGACATCTTCAAGATGGACTACCACGCCAAGCTCAGCACCAAGCCCGAAAAGGCGCTTGGGGATGCGCACTTGTGGGAACAGGCGGAAGCAGCGCTGTCTCAAGCGCTGGAAGACGCGGGCATGAAGTACGAAGTCAAGCCACGAGAAGGAGCGTTCTATGGCCCCAAAATCGACTTTGACGTCAAGGACGCCCTGGGCAGGTCGTGGCAATGTGCAACCATCCAGCTCGACTTCCAAATGCCCCTCAGATTCGAGCTCAAGTACATGGCACCGGACAATTCCTTGCAGCAACCCGTCATGATCCACCGCGCAATCCTCGGCTCACTGGAACGCTTCATCGGCGTCATGACCGAACACTTCGCCGGCAAGTTCCCGCTCTGGCTCAGCCCTGTGCAGGCCCGCGTCGTGCCGGTCTCAGACAAGTTCATCGATTACGCGCGCGCGATCTGGGCGACCTACCACCAGGCAGGCATCCGGGTCGAGATCGATGAGAGCGTGGAAACGCTCAACAAGAAGATCCGCAAGGCAGAGCTGGACAAGATTAACTATATCATTGTGGTCGGCGGCAAAGAACAAGAGAACAAAACCATCAATGTCCGCACGCGCGACAACAAGGTCGAAGGCGAGAAAAAAGCAGACGAATTCCTTGCACGCCTGCACAAGGAAATCGCGGAGAAGAGGTAAACCCATGCTGCCCTGGATCGTGACCGTGCTTCGGTTGCTCATCGGCGGACTCTTCACATTCTCTGGCGTCATCAAGCTTTTTGACCTGCGGGCATTTTCTCTCACGGTCGCGAAGTTTGGCATGCTGCCGCGCCAGCTCGTCAAGCCATTCGCGTACACGCTCCCACCGGTCGAGGCCCTCATCGGCATCACCCTGCTGCTCAACTGGCAGCTGTTCTGGTCGTCGCTCGCAGCCATTATCTTGCTGGTCGTCAGCGAGATCGGCATCCTCCACGTGCTCTTCCGGAACAAGAAGATCGACAACTGCGGCTGTTTTGGCGCTTCCATCAAAGTGCCTGTGACCTGGCGCAAGTTCTTTGAGAACATCGGCTGGATTGCGGCGGCAGTCGTGCTGTTCCTGAGCACGCTGGCGTAATGTATAAATAGGAGTTCTGCTCCCGCTGCCGTCGTGGGGGTTGTGAGAGTCGGAGCGCTTCTGGTGCTACCCATCGCGTTCTTTGCATTCGGATTAGCCGCAGGATTATTTGTCGATGAACTCCAGCAATCACGCGAAGAATTCACGCTCAGCGATGACTCGTCAACCGGCCTCTTGCCTGCTGACCGCCTCAGCAAGGACGACATCAGGGTCTCTGCAGACCACGTGGAGCTCAGGCTTCCGGGCGCGCAATGGGCAAGCTTTGCGCCCACTGACTCCATGCTGCCCGTGCTCGGACCTACTGCCCATGGCTTGCAGGTCGTTCCGCGCTCTGAGGAAGACGTCAATCGCGGCGACATCGTCTCCATCAGGTACCATGGCAGATTCATCAGCCACCGGGTGATCGACATCGGCGAAGACGAACAAGGAACATACTATGTCACGAAAGGCGACAACAATCCTGAGGCAGACCCGATGCGTGTGCGTTTTGACCAGATCGACCGTGTCTTGGTCGCCATCTTCTATTGACCGAAATCTTTCCGAAATCGTCGGAAATCTTTAAGAAAAGTATTTAAAGAATCTCTGCTTTCTGCGCGTCATGTATTTGCAACGCGTCTTGCGCTGGCTCGAAAAC
>CAYYLN010000080.1:0-857 GCA_964472615.1 uncultured Methanosarcinales archaeon | reverse complement strand
CTCGAAAACCCGGTGGATTACGGATTACTCATCATTGCAATCATCGCGAACATCCTCCTGCTCGCTTGGCTGATTAAGATAAGCTTGGCTCCATGAGAACACCGCTCCGCATGTTCATGATCGTCTGGAAATTGTCGACATATGCGTTTGGTCTGCTCGTCATTTATTGGTTGCTTCTGAAACTGATCGGACATAGCCCGACGTCAGACCAGATTCTTGTGTCGTATCTTGCGTTGATGACCACACTCATCATTGCGATTGGCGGAGTGCTGTTCAAGCTCGTTGGTGATGTCCGTGAACTCAAAGGTGCGTTTCTGCAGCACGTCAAGTATTGCGATGAACGACTCAGCAACAAGAAGTAAGAAAGCTTTTATACTCTTCTTCGTGCTTTTTTCCCATGACAGAATACAAGCAAGTCATTCTGGTCCGCGATGACCTCAAGCTCACCAAGGGCAAGATGGCTGCCCAAGCCAGTCATGCTTCGGTTGAGGCGCTTTTGAAATCACACAAGGATGACGCGACCACATGGCGCGAGCAAGGAATGAAAAAAGTCGTCCTGAAAGTCAATGACATCAAGGAACTCCTTGACGTGAAGCGCAAAGCAGAAGATGCAGGGCTTGTGGTCGCATTGGTCACGGACGCGGGCCACACGCAGCTCCCGCCCAGCACGGTCACATGCCTCGGCATCGGGCCGGACAAGGCAGAGAGCATTGACCGCATCACCGGGCATTTGAAACTCATCAGCTGATGAAACCGCATGGTTTATAAACACCTTCTCGATTTTTGAGCGTATGGTCAGTTTCAAAATCGTGATTGGAACCAAGGAGGGGAAATGCCTGCAAAAGGAAGTCGCAGAG
>CAYYLN010000079.1:0-2767 GCA_964472615.1 uncultured Methanosarcinales archaeon | reverse complement strand
CGCACCAGCAAGCTTTCTCGTGTGGACTCGCTCGCGCTACTCATGGGTGTCTTTATGCTCTTTTCTGCGTTCATCTTCTACTGGCTCATCCGCACCTGGAACCCCAAAGTCGCAGTCCTCGCAGCATCCCTGTTTGTTTTTCTCTACATCAATAATTTCATCATCGGCTATGTCTGGGGTCAGGTCTTATTCCATATCGGCATGTTCTTCCTCGTTGCCTTATTGTATCTCACCGGAAAAACCGAGCTCAAGCATTGGTGGATCCCTGCAGGATTCCTGATCGCGGGCGCCATCAACGGGCATGTTCCTGAAGCTATTTTCTTTTACGGCTTCCCTGCCTTCCTGCTGGGAATCAAGTTTTTGTTCCGGCAGCTCTCCAAGCACGAATTCATCTGGTGGCTGAAACAAATCTCTCTTGCAACACTCCTTGCCCTTGTCCTCTCATTCAATTATCTCGTCATCTTCCACAACGCATACAGCGACCCTTCAAGCCAATTCAAGCTTGTAAAACCTGTCAAGCCCGAAGAGTTCGGGTCCATCAAAGTTCCGCCAGTGTATGATTTCACAAAACCCGTATTCTACATCATGCTTCTCGGGATTGCGCTCAGCATCCTGCTCGCCCGCAAACAACTCCCCCACGTGCTGATCGCAAGCAGTTACGTGTTCCTCATCGGTCTTCTCAACTATCTCGGAATTGCAAGCCTTATCTATCGTTCATTCCAGTCACGCTTCCTGTGGCCCATCGGCCTCGCGGTCTTTTTCGGCATTCCGCTCTTCTTTTTCCTCAAGCGTTTTACGAAAAACTACCTTGTTTTCGTAGTACTTGGCCTCCTGCTCGCAGGGTTTTTCACCTATCGCTATTACCACCCGGTCCATCCGGATATCATCCACGACCAACAATGGCAAGGGGTCGAGTGGATTGAACAGCATACCCCGGAAACCGCGAGAATCCTATATTTCTATGGCGACAGCCAGGACCAATGGGTGCGTTATGTCAAACGGGACGTGCATCTTGTCTCGACCCCTGATCTCATCAGCGTCGCCCAAGAAGGCAAACCCCGCCGCATCATGCTCATCGAACCCTTCCCCATCAATGACGCCCGCCTCATGTATCGGACAAGTTTCTTCAATTTTGTCCGCAGGGCTGAGATAGAAAACATCACTGTCCAGACAGGTCCATTTGACGTGTGCACCTTTGATTATTATGTGTTTGACAAGCAAAGCGCATATGCCCCCCAGCTCATTCAGGTGAATCTCTTCTTTGCGAACACCTTTCTGAGTCACAACATGTCAGGCGTCTATCAAAATGATCGTCTTGTCATCTTGAAGAACAACCAGCCAGGAGGCGAGTGCCTTGCTTGAAGAACACGTGAAAACCGAACTCAAGATTCTTGGTCTCGGGTATATCGTCCTTAGCATTGTTTTTATGATTGCTTTCCAAAAAAGCAACATCCTTGAAGTCCTCAGGGTTACTGCAAGCGTGTACTGGATGTTTGTCCTGCCTGGCTATGTGCTCACGCTCTGTTCCCGCCAGCCATTCATGGAACGCCTGATCATTGGCATTGTGCTGCAGGTGGCGGTTTTTGCCAACGCAAGCTATTATTTCGGACTGCTCGGATGGCACGTCTCGACGCACGGACTCCTTTTGCCATTAGGCAGTATTGCCGTGGGAATCTTGGTATGGAGATACCGTGCGCGTGAGCATTCCCATAACCATTGATGTATCTTGGCCTGTTTACTCTGTCTTTTGCTGAGGCGCATCTCCTGTCCGGTACCAGATTGCGAGAAAGACGACAAGAATGATGCCTATCATGATAGTAACCAGCGAGACCTTGAATCCAGCAGCATTGATCGCGTACAAGTACATCGGAATCATCGCTGAACTGATAACCATCCCGATAATGACGCGCTCCAGCGCATCGGCAGCAAAATGAATCGCCACAGCAAGCGAAAACATGCCTGCTGCGCTCGTCGCTGTAAACATCGTTCCTGCCAATGCGCTGATGAAGAGGATTCCTGCTGTCCAAGCCAATGGCTGAAGTTCTTTTTTCGAAGGAAGCTTCATGGACGTGCCTCCTTGTTGATTTTCAGTATTGCCATCTCGTTATTATTCCATGCCAACTGGTGCCCTCGCGCGAGGCTCTCATTCAGGAAAAACGCAATGCACGGGTCGAGTTGTGTCCCTTGGTATTGGACGACCGCATAATCAAAGAGCGTAAGGGGGACGCGCGAGACTGTGTTGTTGTACACGAACGCTTTCTTTGCCGCAGCATCAGTAAACGGCTCGACATACGTGAATGTTCCAAAGCCAGTCCGTTCTTTCAGGTAGCGAAGCCCTCCTGCGAACTCACCCGCACCCCAATGACCTGCGTACACCGGAGTCCAATTGCCGATGCACAAATGCTCAAAGTTAAACTGTTGCGCTTCTGGATTCGGCAAAACCCAACCCTCCATGAATGCCCGCTCTCCGAACATGGCAAATTCGTGGAAAAACCCATTCAAATAAAACACGCGACTTCCTGATGGGGTCTTATCCCTGATCCATTCGACGCTCTCCCATTTCTGGTCATTGACAAATGCGCCGCTATCAATTGCTGCAAGGTCAGCATATGCTTTTGGTGCCGCAAAAAACACTATTGCGCCAATCATGATTACGAATGATACGCCCGCAAACCTCTGGATTGGTTTGAGCGAGCTCACTATGCCATACAGCACGTATATCCCGATTGCAGGCAAAAGCACAAGAACTGCTACGCCGCTCAACATT
>CAYYLN010000078.1:0-2859 GCA_964472615.1 uncultured Methanosarcinales archaeon | reverse complement strand
GGCTTGGCTTCAGTCTTGGCATCTACGTGTGGGCATGGCCTTCCGGCTGGTGGTACATCTTTGACTTCATGCTCATCACGCTTGGCGTGCTCATCGCCTTTGAGTTCTTCCAGAACCGGCACCACCTGAAAAACAGCATTCCGCGCATACAAGAATTGTCATTCGTGCTCGCATCGCTGCTTGTATCAACCGGTATTTTCGTGACGCTTTTCAGGGGCTTCGTGGACTTCTGGTATGCGCCAACACAGCCGTTGCACTTTGTCGTGATCAAAGCCGCAGCGCACCCAACCCTGTGGCCTAATGTGTACACAACGGTCGCAGAACTCAATCCCACAAACATCGCCGGAGCCATACAATCAATCGGCGGCAAGTTTGTGATGGGACTCTCGGCGTCCTCCTTTTGCTGTTGAAAAAAGCAGACGGTTGGAAACTTAATCTCCAACAAGGTGTTTTCTTCACGATCTGGATCCTTGCCGCCATATACGCATCAACAAAAGGCGTTCGCTTCACCCTACTCTTGGCACCTGTCGTTGCAGTCTGTTTTGGCATCGCATTAGGAAAGATCAGCACGTTTTTGATACGCGCAGGGAGCAAAGATTTCAAGCTCAATCCGAAACTCATGCATACCATCATGATTCTCCTCATCGCATTCCTGCTTGCAGGACAAGCACGTTCCTCGTATGGGATTTCACGCCAGGACATCCCAATCATGAACGATGCATGGTGGACTGCGCTGAACGCCATCAAGGAAGACTCGCGACCGAATGCGATCATCAATTCATGGTGGGACTTTGGCCATCACTTCAAGTACGTTGCTGATCGTGCCGTAACATTTGACGGCGCCTCGCAGAACTCACCGATGGCGCACTGGATTGGCCGCGTGCTGAGCACAAGCAATGAACGTGAAGCCGTTGGCATTTTGCGCATGCTCGATTGCGGTTCGAACACCGCATTTGACGTGCTCAACAAGCAGTTCGATGATCCTGTCAAGAGTGTCAAAGTGCTCTATAGCATCTTCAAGCTGGACCGCAAGGCCGCCTTGACCGTGCTGGCCAAGGAAGGCGTGGACGAGCAGGAGAAAGTCCTGCAGTATACGCACTGCGACCCGCCAGAAGATTACTTCATTGCGTCAGATGACATGATTGGCAAATCTGGTGTGTGGGGCCACTTCGGTAATTGGAACTTCGAACGAGCGAAATTATGGATCGTCCTCCGCCACCAGGATGAAGAAACCGCAGTTCAAAGCATGATGAACGAATGGAACTACACACGGGAACAAGCAGAGCAGGCATACGCTGATGTTCAAGCAGTAACGAGCGAAGACCAAGCAAATGCGTGGATTTCGCCATGGCCAGGAATCTTGGGAGGAGCCTCGGATTGCACGCAAACAGGGAATCTTGTTGCGTGCGGCAATGGATTGCAGCACAACCTCTCCAATGGCGAGACCGTGATTCGTTCCGAGCAAGGAGTAGGCAGGCCGCCGCTCCTTGCGAAACTCTTGGAAAACGGCAAACTCGAAGAAATCCGCTTCAATGATTCCAATGTCGGGATTGCGGCATTGCTCTACCCTACTGGCCTGAATAGTTATAAGAGTGTCTTTGCTTCGCCTGAGCTCATCACCAGCATCTTCGTCAAACTGTACTTCCTTGAGGGACATGGCCTCAATCACTTCAAGGAATTCAACCGTCAGCAATTGATTACCGGGGGCCAGATTATCACGTACAAAGTCGATTGGGCAGGGAATGCCAGTCACGCATTCAGCGGCATTGAAGCTGTCGCGACGCAACGAGTTGAAGCAGAAAAAGCTCAGCGTACCGCACAGGAGAATGACACGGCTCGCGTGTACTACACCGGCGCACTGCTCACGGGCGAGCTCTTCGACAGCAGCATCAAAGACTGGAAAGAGAAGAATATCACGATGAATTCCTCATTCGAAGAGCAGGAACATCAGCCATTCACATTCACGCTCGGTTCTGGCCAGGTAATCCCGGGTTTTGATGCCGCAGTGCGCGGCATGACCGTTGGTGAAGAAAAGACCGTACAGATACCTCCCTCTGCCGCGTACGGGCTTGATCCCAAAAAACATCCCCTTGGAAACCAGACATTGCAATTCAAGATACAGCTTGCTCTGATTGAGTAAACGCCATGAGCCTGTCTCATTCATAAGCTTAATAAACCAATCATAACTCGTTTTTTGTGTGGAAAAGAAGATCTTTATTGTCATTGCCGCATACAATGAGGAACAATCCATTCCTCAAGTCATTCACGCACTCAGAAAATCAGGATACGACAACGTCGTTGTCACTGATGACGGAAGCACCGATGCCACGTTCACCGTAGCACTGAATGCCGGGGCAACTGTCCTCGCACACGTGATCAATCGCGGCCAAGGGGCTGCATTGAAGACAGGAATCGATTATGCGCTCGCGCAAGGGGCAGACATCATGGTGACCTTTGATGCAGATGGTCAGCATCGGATTGAGGATCTGCCCGGGGTCATCGCGCCTGTCGCTGAAGGGAATGTCGACGTCACATTTGGCTCACGGTTCTTGAAAAAACAGGTGCCCATTCCCTTCTTTCGCAAAGTGCTTTTGAAAGGCAGTGTTTTCATGCTCTTGCTCTTTTACGGCATCAAGATGACTGATGCGCACAACGGCTTCCGCGCGCTTTCACGCGAAGCTGCGCGACAGATTCGCGTGACCTCGGACCGCATGGCACATGCGTCTGAAATGATTGAAGAGATTCATCGTCTGAAATTGCGCTACAAAGAAGTGCCTGTGGTCATCAGGTATACGCAAGAAACACTCCGGCGCGGCCATGGCTCTTTCCGTGAAGCATTGCGCATCTTATACACCATGA
>CAYYLN010000077.1:2266-2860 GCA_964472615.1 uncultured Methanosarcinales archaeon | reverse complement strand
CAGGCAATCACGAACCCCCCGCGACCCCTGACTCACTGGCAGAACTCTACGGCATCAAACACTTGCACGGCGATGGGGTCGTCTACAACGACATCGGTTTTTTCGGCGCTGGCGGAACCACGCAGATCGGCCCGCATAGTGTGCATGACGAAGGCGAACTCTTTGCGCTGCTCAAGCAGGGCTTTGAGAAAGTCAAGCATGCCAAGAAGAAAGTGATGCTGGTGCACGAGCACCCTGCAGGCACGGTGTTTGAGATGGGCCGCTTCCCCGGCAGCCAGGCCATCCGCAAGGCAATCGAGGAATTCAAGCCTGACGTCGTCATCTGCGGCCATATTCACGAATGTGCTGGCGTGGAAGACATGCTCGGCAGCACGCGCATCATCAATGTGGCAAAGCACGGGAAGATCCTGGAATTCTGACAGGAAACAGTAGTACCTCAGAAAACCGCATTCTTTTTATACCGCTTGGTGTCTTGCAATAGTATGAAGCAGTATGATATCATTATCATTGGCGGCGGTGCCGCAGGGCTCACTGCCGCGATCTACACGTGCAGGAAAAACCTGAAGACCGCAGTCATTTCTGTCGATTGGGGAG
>CAYYLN010000077.1:0-2256 GCA_964472615.1 uncultured Methanosarcinales archaeon | reverse complement strand
TGGCGTCGACCCGATACCCGGACCCCTGCTGATGAGCAAGTTCAAGGAGAATGCCGCATCGTTCGGCACCGAATTCCTGACGGGCAAGGTGACTCGTGTTGATAAGGAAGGAACTACGTTCAAGGTGATGCTGGGCAACGGCGACACCGCTGCGTGCCGTGCGGTCATCCTCGCTTTCGGGACGGTTCCCCGGGAATTAGGCATTCCCGGCGAAGCAAAATTCCTTGGTCGCGGCTTGAGCACGTGCACGACGTGCGACGCTCCGTTGTTCAAGAACAAGGTCGTTGCGGTGATCGGCGGAGGCAATGCGGCTGTGGAAGGTGCCTTGGAACTGGCAAAAGTTGGTGCCAAGCATGTCTATCTCGTCCATCGCAGGAACGAATTTCGTGCAGACGAGATCACCATGGACAAAGTCAAACAAGAAAAAATCATTGAATTCGTCACGCCCTATGAGCCGCGGGAGATTATCGGTGAGAAGTTCGTGACTGCCTTTAAGATTCAGCACGCAGAAACCAAAGCAGAGAAATCCCTTGCGGTGCAAGGTGTGTTTAAGGAGATTGGTTTTGTCGTTGACGTGAGCGCGGTCAAGCATCTCGTCAAGATCAACGAGCGCAACGAGATCGTGACTGATGACCGTTTGAACACGAGCGTTCCTGGCATTTTTGCGTGTGGCGACGTGACCACTGTGCCCTACAAACAGACCGTGATCTCTGCCGGTGAAGGAGCAAAGGCGGCATTGGAATGCTATCGCTGGCTCTCTGGCCAAAAACAAGTCAGCATTGATTGGGAAATCAAGGGGAAGAAGTAACGAAATTATTGTTGCTTACCGTAAAATTTCTCAACGAACTTCTCAAACTTTGTTTTAACATGTCGAAAACTGCTCTTGACGTACGCTACTGACTTCAGTCAGTAGAAAGGACAAGCAGTTTTCGAGCATGCTCAAGAACCACGTGCCTTCACTTTCTGAATGAACGTATCGTTCACGCCACCTGCTTTAGCAGGTGGTTCTTGACAATTTCTTCTTTTCCTTCCGCGGGTACAATACGCTCATAACGACGGCGCAATTCATCGAGAGGAACAACATTTGGCGAAGGAACAAAACGTGCGATATCTGCAATATCTTTCTCACGTGCAGCAAGTTGCGCATCAAGCCGGCGAAGAACTTCTAACATTCCATCGCGATCCAGTTTCTTACCTTCGTGGTGGGGAAGCATGCTCTTTTAAAATATACAAATCAATCCACTCTGCAATGTCGTTGGGATGGAGGCGTGCATAAATATGCCATTTATCGTTCTGTCTGGTTTGTGGGCTTTCGGAAATGAGTTCTTTACCCCACGGAGGAAGATCAGGTGATAAATAACGCCATTCCGTGATTGGGGCATTCTCCAATGCGCGTATAATCTCAACTAATGGTGCCGTTTCTAGGCCTTTCTTTTTCGCTGCTTCATAAGTAATTTCAGCCAAATATCCGAGCTGTTGTACTGCATCATTTTCTCGTGCAGCTCGAATTAAATTCTGGCTATCGTACTTTTCTGTAAGAAGATCAATGGCAAAATACTGCATATTCTCCCCTTGAGGATTCTTCAACGCGTTAACGAAATCATATTCACGGGACATGGGATGCATTAAGATGGTGTAATTTAAATAGCTTTGGTTAAAAATTTCCGGAAACCTTTATATACGCAACCTATGACGTTTGTCGCATGCCCAACTACCGTTTCTTGGAAGGGATCGTCACTGCTGATCTCGCGTTTGAAGCGACAGGCAAAGACCTGAATGACTTGTTCACGAATGCTGCCTTGGCAGTGTTTGAATCGCAAGTCAAGCTCGAAACTGTGTCGCCTAAAGTCACGAAGAAAGTCGTGCTGGAGAACGAGGATGTCGGGCAGCTGCTGTTTGATTTCCTGAACGAGATCATTTATTTCAAGGACGCAGAACAGCTCATCTTCAAGACCGTGAGTGTCGCGATCACCAAGAATGCGGTCTACAAGCTCACTGCTGATCTGAAGGGCGAGAAGATTGATCCCAAGAAGCACCAGCTCGGCAATGATCTCAAGGCAGTGACCATGCACCGGTTCGAGGTCAAACAGACGCCAAAAGGTTGGCGATGCCAGGTTGTGATTGACATATGAACTCAGACACTGGGAATTCGTGGCGTTCGGCAGGAAAGGTTGCTGCGCAGAAAGTAAAAGAGAACGTCTGGGACATTCCGACCACGTTCAAGGAAGGGATGAATGTTCCTGGCAGGATTTTTGC
>CAYYLN010000076.1:0-2897 GCA_964472615.1 uncultured Methanosarcinales archaeon | reverse complement strand
GGTGACCTATGGCATTGAGCATATTGCAGATCATCGTGATTCTCTTCATCGTGTTCGCGTGGAGCCGTGCAATCTTGCGTTTGCGTGACCGCAAGATCTTGATCAGTGAATTCATCTTTTGGACTCTCATTTGGGCAGCAGTGACAACCATGGCGCTCTTGCCCAAAACTGCAGATATTGTTTCAGACTTTTTAGGGGTGAGCAGGCCTGTCGATCTTGCCACGTATCTGAGTATCATACTCCTGCTCTACCTCGTATTCCGCTTGTACGTCAAGCACGAACAACAGCAGCAGGAGCTCACCAAGATCGTTCGTGAAATCGCAGTGAGGAATCCGAAGCACAAATGATGAAAATGTACGCATTTTCAGCATCAGCGCGGAAAATCGCGATTTTCCGCGATGCAGCCGACTCGTCGGCTGCATCGCCAAACCCTGCGAGCGAAGCGAAACTTGAGCAATGCGAAGCATTGTCAAGTTCGTCGACAACCTTCGGTTGTCGAGATATCGAGTATGTGGGTTTGGCGAGATGATGAAAATCCCATTCTTTCGCTGGATCGATCGCATGATCGGTACACTTCTGATCATCCCTCTGTGGCTGTTCTCGTTCCCCTTTCCGAAAGCACGACTCGAACCCAAACGCATCCTCGTCATCAAGCTAT
Organism: uncultured Methanosarcinales archaeon; assembly: GCA_964472615.1. Taxonomy (GTDB): domain Archaea; phylum Nanobdellota; class Nanobdellia; order Woesearchaeales; family ARS49; genus JAWAAW01. The sequence continues at coordinate 2,239 of CAYYLN010000076.1, read as the reverse complement.
GGGCAATGGGCGAGAGCATCATCACCCTGCCGTTCATCCACGCGCTGAAGAAAAAATATCCAAAAGCGACTATTGATGTGCTTGCGAGGGACCGCGTCAAGGCAGTCTTCACAGATAACAAGGACATCCGCAGCGTGCTCAGCGCCGAACCATTTGCCTTGTTCAGGCTCCTGCCCCGGCTGCGTTCGTATGATATTGTCATCGATTGCGAGCCATACCTGAATGAGTCTGCGCTGCTTGCATGGTGGCTTGCGAGGCGCAGGATTGGATTCTTACACGGCATGCGGAGTCTGCTGTACACCGACCGCATCGCATACAATGACACGCAGCACATCGTGCTCACGTATATGGATTTGGGTTCTCTGCTTGGCGTTTCTGGCGTTCCCGAACGGCTTGTTCCGCTCGCGACCAGCAGGGCAGATGAGAAAAAAGTGGACGCTTTGTTCAGTGAGTGGGGAGTCAAGAAAGGCAACCTTTTGGTATGTATCGCCCCGGGTTCTGCAGAATCTTCGCGGAGCAGGATCTGGTCGCCCAAACGGTTTGCCAAGGTCGCGGATGCCTTGGTTAAAGAGTTTCTCGCCAAAATCATCATCATTGGAACAAAAGGAGACAAGCTGTATGCCGAGGAGATTATCAAGAACATGAAGTATGCGCAGATCAATGCGCTTGGCGAAACCAACGTGAAGGAGTCTGCTGCCTTGCTGAAGCGGTGCGCGTTGACCATTGGAAACGATAGCGGGCCGATGCATCTTTCTGCCGCCATGGGCACGCCGACCATCGGCTTGTTCTGCCCGAATACGCCTGTGCGCTGGGCGCCCTATGGACCGGGCAATGAGTATGTCTACAAACCAATGTTTCCCCAGCCCTGCATCAACACGCATCTTGGCAAATTGCCAGACTGCGCAGGCCACAAGCACATGAGCCAGATTACGAGTGAGGATGTGCTGCAGAAGGCGCGCAGGATGCTGACACGGCCACGATAACTTTTTAAATCGCTTGACGCTCGATTCGTCGGGGATACTCTATGGCCAAGCTGATTGAGCGACTCACGAGCATGATGCGGCCTCACCACCTGCCTGATTTCAGAACAGTGAGAAGTATCTGCTTGTTCAAAACAGGCGCGATCGGAGACGTGCTCATGACGACGCCCTTGGTCCGCACGCTCCGTGCGCGTTTTCCACAAGCACGCATTGACTACTGGGTTGGCTCATGGTCTGCTCCTGTCATGAAAAACAACCCGCATCTTGATCATATCATTGCATTCGATGAAAAGCATATCCTGCGAAGAAACCCTCTAGCCGTGCACCGCTTGGCGCATGCCATCCGCAGGCAACGTTATGACCTCATGTTTGTCCTCGATTTTTCCTACCTCGCAAACGTGTTCGCAGCCTGGTGCCGCGTGCCCATCAGGATTGGGTTTGACCGCAATGGCGGGGGCTTTCCCAACACGCTGAATGTGCCATACGGCAAACGCATCTATGATGTGGATTCATATCTGCATCTTGCACGATTGGTCGGCGCACGGCCGCGTGCACACCAGATTGAACTCGTTCTCACCGCTTCAGAAAAAAAGTTCGCACAGGCATTTTTTCAAAAAGAAAAACTCCTGCCAACAACAACTATTGGGATCGCGCCAGGCGGAGCAAGGAATCCGGGCATGACCTTGGATATCAAACGCTGGCCTGCGGAACGGTTTGCCGCAGTCGCTGAAGCGCTGACACGCAAAGGATGGCGCGTGCTGCTGATCGGCGGACCTGATGATCGCGATGCTGCCGCGGTTGTTCAACAACACGTTCCGACCGCGATAAATGCGGTTGGCCGATTTCCCTTGCGCAGGTCTGCAGCGCTCATCAAGCAGTGCGCTTCATTGATCTGCAACGATTCAGGACCAATGCATCTCGCAGTCGCTGTCGGAACTCCTGTTATTGCGCTTTTTGGCCCCACTGACCCGAAAAAATTAGCGCCTCGCCGGCAACACGACCGCGTGTTGTGGAAGCATCCGGACAAAATGCCCTGCTACAAGGATGGAAAACTGATGGCCTGTACTGACCGTCACGCTTGCATCCAGCGCATAACCATCCAAGATGTTCTGAGGGCAGTCCGATGAATAAAGACGTGCTCATCGAGCTGGCATTCCTCGTTGTGCTCTTTACCGGCCTGCTCTTCATTGGTCCCGGTGAGATATTCCAGCATCAACTCAGACATGACAAGCCGGTGCAGTTCGGGGCAACCGATGGTT
>CAYYLN010000075.1:380-2909 GCA_964472615.1 uncultured Methanosarcinales archaeon | reverse complement strand
TGGCGCGCTGGGCTGCCTGCAGGCTCTTGAGCTGCGCCTGCTTTGCCAGTTCTTTCTGCATCGCTGAACCCTGGATATTAAAATAGAACACGGTGCCTGAGATGAGGATGAAGAAGAATACTACAAGCACACCCATGGTCTCGAACATCTTGATTTGCGCCTTCCTTGATGAGCCTTGCGAATCAAGGCTCGCCAATCGTGATTGGCGTTGGTCCATCAGTACAACTCCGGACAGCTCTGCCTGAAGAGATTATTGTTCTGGCGCTCAAGCTCGGGCTGCGTGCCCAAAATAATGCCCAATGCGCTCTGCGCAGACACCTGATCCTTAAACGAGACGCCAGTCGCGAGACCGCCTGCTGCCTGTGCGACCTTATCAAAGTCCTGCTGGACATACGTGCATTCCACCCGCCCGCGCGCATCCATCTCTGCCTGCAATGCTTTCGCGCGCTGACTCTGCACTTGCGCGATCACGTTCAACCGGCTAAATGCACGCTTCATGACACAATCGTACAACTGATGGTCAGCAGCAGTGAGCGCAGCATACGCTGTCGCATCGCCTGCGAGGATAGTTGGGAAGGAATTAAAGGAAAGCTCGTCAGGCACCTTCTCGTAAAAGACAACTGTCTTGAAATCAGGATCAATATACACGCCTGAGACATCCTCATCAGCAAAGTCCTGGCTCAAGCCAAGCGTGGACGTGCTCTGCGGCTGCACGCCCAAGAACACAAAGCGCGTGTGCAGGTCACCTTGGGGCGTGAACTGGCCAATGGCACCAACCGATGAGAACGCCTCCTGATTGACTTCCTTAGGCAAGGACTTCAGGAACCTCCGATGTGTCTGCTCAGACTGCTGGTTGCCGGCCTCGTAGATGATATTATATTTGATATTCGGGCTCGTCAGCATAAGGAAATTCGCGATCCTGAACGGCAGTTTCCATTCAATTGCCCATGCCAAGGTATCCTGATCCTTGATCAGGTCAGGAGCAAACAACAGCTTGTCTCGGAACTCGGTCGGTTTCGTGCCGATGTAATAATTGCATTCGCACACTTCGCTGCATGCAAACGCAATGCCGGGCCCGGGCGTCGCGAGCGGCTGGATCGTGCCTTTGCTCTCGATGGCACCTGCATAAATCGCGTCCATCTGTGAGGCGAGCGTAATCGAAAGCTTTTGCTCACTCAAGGCACGCTGCTTCTGCACCACGCTAAAAAAGAATGCCAGGATGACTGCTCCTGCGATCAGAATGAAGATCCAATGGAATTGCAACTCAATACCGCGCTTGTTCATTGCACCGTCAACCGGCTTTGCGCTTTGACGCATGTCATTCGCTCTGCTCATGATGCCCACGGGCTGATTTTTGCCTTGTTGCCTGTTCCCTCAACACGCAGGCTGACACGACCGCCGACAACAGGAACGCACACATAGCCGGTTTCGACCAGAACATCCTGCATGAGCAACGGCGTGGGCTGGCGGGGAATCAAGAAGACATTCTCCGTGCCTGTGGACCACGCGTTATAGAGCAGCGGGTGTGCATCCTTGAATGGCTTCTCCCATCCTGAAATCTTGACATCCTCTGGCTTGTATGTCGCCAAGGATGTCACGAGGCATACCTCCTCAGTCTTGGACGACACGCGGAGCTCAACGCGCTGCACGCTTCCATAATCATGCTTGATCGTGGTGATCATTGATTCGAGTTCGTTGCGGAAATCAAGCAATTGCACTTCCTCGCCGCGCGCTATGAAATTCGTGATGGCACGATATCCATAGCCGAGGATGAGCACGAAAAGAAGGCCTGCAAGGATGAAGATGAATACCTGCCCTATCATTTGCGCGCGCTTTGGCGAGCCTCGCGAACTAAGGCTTGTCAATCTCAATTGACATTGTCTCATCTTTTCTCACCAAGCCATGCACTTAGCTCGCGATCAAGCTCAGCTCTGTGCGTCTTGTAATATGCTGCCGTGATGCGCAGCTTGCTTAAAAGTTCTTCCACTTCTGCAGGCGTCAGTTTCCCTGCACGGAGCAAGGCCAAGCGCTTGCGCAATTGCTCCTTTTCAGCTGGCTTCAACCGCTCGAATGACACCCGCCTGAGCATGCGGAATGCCTCGGGCTGCTTGCGGATGGCTGCAAGGATCTCAGAAGCTTCGGTCTTTGAGATTCTGCCGCTGATCAGTTCTTCCAAACGGTCAAAGACATCTTTCCTCAACACCACACGTTCTTTCTTCATGCGCTTCGCAAACGTTTCAAGCGTCATCCAATCACGGTCGATGAATGGCGGTTCTTCCTTGCGCGCAATCCGGCGCAATCGCTCAAAGATTTCCGGCCAGAAACGGAACTTGCGCGCAGGAAGTGCAGGTCTTGCTTCAGGGGGCTTCGGACCATACTTTTCGAGATACCACTGATACCCAAGGTATCCGCCAACCGCAAGCGCGGCAAGGAGCAAGAGGAGCAAGAGCAACCACAGCAGGATGCGGAGCTTGCTCGGCGGGTGCGAGCTTGGATCGAGCGGGTTGGTGCCTGCAGCAATCTCGACCT
>CAYYLN010000075.1:0-370 GCA_964472615.1 uncultured Methanosarcinales archaeon | reverse complement strand
CTCCATCGGATTCGTGCCAGCACGGAATTCCTCGACGTTCGCCAGCCCATCCTTATCTGGATCTGCGCCCGGAGCTCCGTCGCCATCACAGAACACGCTGTCAAAGTACCTGATACGCCAACCATCACTGATCTCATCACCGCACGTATACTTCTGCGACGGCGAGCAGCCTTCTGCATCCGCGACCTCATCGCGCGGCGTGTTCGGACACTTGTCCACATCATCCTTGACCGTATCACCATCACTGTCACGCTCAGACATGCACGTGCTCTCAATGCATAACAAGCCGGTCTTGCAATCTGTGGTGGTCTGGCAGTTCTTGCCCTCATCGCATCTGGCCGAGCACGAGCCACCACAGTCGACATCGGTT
>CAYYLN010000074.1:0-3009 GCA_964472615.1 uncultured Methanosarcinales archaeon | reverse complement strand
CGCGCGCTTCCATCGCACACCCTGCGGCAAATCCTCGAGTATGATTCCCTTCTCGCGCAGCTTTGCCCGAAGTGCGTCTGCCTTTTTCCAGTCCTTCGCATTGCGCGCTGTTTCGCGCTCATCAATGAGCTTCTGCACTGCTGCAGGCAACTTCTCTTTCTTCTTCAGGATACCAAGAATCTTGTCGATGTCGTCGAGCGTTGCACGAAGCGTGTCACCGTCTTCTTTGCTCAACTCATTGTTCGCGATCCAGACATTCACGTCCTTGATGAACTCGAACAATGCAGCGAGCGCAGGAGGAGTATCCAAATCGTCATCAAGCGACTTGGTGAATTCATTTTTTAACTGCTCTATTCGCGTGTGGACTTTTGGATTGTGCTTTGTTCCGTTGACACGGCTGAGGGAGTCAGAGCAGTCCCAGATACGCTGCAAAGCCTGCTTGGCAGCATCAAGGCCGTCCATCGTGAAATTAATCTTCTGGCGATAATGGCTCGCGAGCAACAAGTATCTGACCGCAAGCGGGTCATAGCCCTTCGCGAGCACATCGCGGAGCGTGTAGAAGTTGCCAAGGCTTTTGGACATCTTCTTGCCATCAACGAGCAACCACTCGTTATGCATCCAGTATTTGACAAACGGCTTCTTCGTTGCACCCTCACTTTGCGCAATCTCATTTTCGTGGTGAGGAAACACCAAGTCGATGCCGCCAGCGTGGATGTCAAACTGCTCACCGAGATACTTCATGCTCATGGCCGAGCACTCAATATGCCAGCCAGGCCTGCCCTTGCCGAGTTGAGTCGCCCAGGACACATCGCCGTCGTCAAGAGTCCAGGCCTTCCACAATGCAAAGTCATTCGCGTTTTCCTTGCTGTATTCGTCTGAATGCACCCTGCCCGAAGCGCCGCTTTTCAGCTCGCCGAGCTTGATTTTCGCGAGCTTGCCATACTTCTTGAATTTCTGAATTGCGTAATACACGCAGCCGTCCTCGCTCGTGTACGCGATGCCGTACTTGAGCAGCTTCTGAATGATTGCAACCATCTCATTGATATGTTCAGTCGCGCGCGGATAAACGTCTGCCGGCTGGATGTTGAGCGTCTCCAAGTCCTCGAAGAACGCGTTCTCGTACTTCGCAGTGAACTTCTTGAGCGGCAGTTTTGCCTTCTGCGAATCACGAATAATCTTGTCCTCAACATCGGTGATGTTCATGATGTGTGTCACGTGGAAGCCCTTGTACTTCAGGTAACGCTTGAGCAGATCACAGAAAACGTACGCGCGATAGTTGCCGATATGCGGGTAATCATATACCGTCGGGCCGCAGGTGTACATCCCGACTTTCTGCGGCTGAAGAGAAACTAGTTCTTCCTTCTTGCGCTTGAGCGTGTTAAAGACCTTGAAGACCATGCTGAGAAGGCACGATGTACGGTTTAAATATCTTATGGCTGTTCTTTCTTCGGTGCGAAACGTGTAAGGTATTTCGAGAACGCGTTCTGTTTCAGGCCTGCGTAGATGCCAACCAAGAGCAGCAAGCTCGCCAGCGTGAAGAGCGCCAGCACGAGCAATCCGTTGCTGATTTCGCTGAATGTCGCATTAAATAATAGTGTGCGTCTCAACAAATCACTTGCTAAGACCAAGGGATTGAACTGCGCGATGCGCATGACGACTGCAGGCATGCTCTCAAGGGGAATGATAATATCGGAAATGAACAAAAACACGCTGCCCATGGCGATCGATGCGAGCATGGCTGTTTCCTCAGAGTTAAAGAGATATCCGATGATCATGCCCAGGAAGATGCTCGTGCTGATGAACATGACCAACACCACGGCGGCATAGCCGAATGACTGCATGATCTGCGTGAAGAAAATAGCAGCGATCGAGAGAATGATAACAAGCTGGATGAGCAACAAAAACGCAGTCGTTACGAACACCGAAGACAAGAAGACGGTATCGCTCGTGGGCGTCATGAAATTCCTGAAGTACGCAGGCGAATTCCGTTCAAACAAGATCAATGTCGGCGCAAGCAGAATTGCAGTGAACATGATGATTAACGCGATGAGCGTTGGGAAAAGATAGTTCAAGTAACTTTGTTCTACTACCACCGGCGTAATTGTCGTCTTGACCGGCTGCACGATTGCTTCAGGATCAGTGATTTGAATCGCACCAATGACCTTCTCGATTTCATTCATTGATTTCTGCAAGGTCAGGATGTTCAACAATGCTTGGTCCAAGAGTGTGGTGATGACATCAAGCTCATCCAATGTAAATGTCTTGCCTGACACCATACTGTCAATCTGCGACTTGGTCTGGGTAAGCCGGCCTGCGATCTGATCAATGAGTGTGCTCAATTGCGTATATTCTTGTTGCACGAGCTCATCGGTTGTTTCCATTCGCGAACTCAGTTCTTGGATATCATCAACACTCTTTTTGAATGATTCAGTGAGTTGAGCACCGATGCTGCCCCCTGAAGCACTTCCCTTGACAAGTTCATCGGCAGCATCAATGAAGTGCTGGGCTTCTGACAGCGCGCTCTTGCCTAGACTCAGTGAATTGTCCACCCAGTGCTTGACCACACTCTTCGCGCTCGTGAGATTGCTCAATCCGACCTCGCCAGGCTCAAAGCTCAGTTCGATCTCGGAAAGCTCTGCCTGAATATTGGCTACGCGCTGACCGATCTCATCATTCTGCGTCGTGAGCCCAATCATGTTCTGCCGACGGTCAACAATCGATTTCTTGGTGAAGTCAATCGCGTTGAGCAGCACCGCAGTCAGGTTTTTGCTCAATTCGGCTGAGCGTGCGGTCACGCTCGGGGTCATGACATTGAGAATTGTCCAGACAAGGTTAATCTGGGAATAATCAACCGAGAACCTGATCTCATTCGAGCCGTTTTTTCCGATCGTGAAATCAGGAGCAAAGAGGATACACGTGTGGGTCTCGCCACGCCGGATGCCCTGCACGCACAAGTCTTCGGAAGGATACCGTGTCACCTTGAATTGCTTTTCAACCAGCTTCTCAATG
>CAYYLN010000073.1:0-3167 GCA_964472615.1 uncultured Methanosarcinales archaeon | reverse complement strand
ACTTATATACCTTTCGAAAAACATGACATTCTTCAGCGACTCGGCATCTTCAGCAATGCGTCGAGAACCAGAGGCACTTCGCTGATGCGCGTTTCCATTGTGTAATGCCCTTTCTTTTTCTCAATAATAACTTCTGCGCCAAGTTTTTCCTTGAACACATTCGCATCTTGCAATGGCACAAAGGGGTCGTCGTCAGAGAAAAACGCGACGATATGCTTTGCCGCCTTCTTGACTTTGTTGAAATCAATAGGGGTTTCAAGCCAGGGCTTTGCAATCAGCTTTTCTTCAGGCGTTTCAAGACCTTTGAGTGTCACAAAACCTGCCACGAAAACCACTCCTCCGACGGCACCGTTGATGGCCTGCAGATAGCGCATGATTGTCTGGCAACCAATGCTGTGACCAACGAGATACGTGTCCTGGTCTGGTTTTCCAACCAGCTTTGCCAGGAACGGTACCCACTGCACAATATGCGGGTGGTCTGTATCAGGCATCTGTGGAGTTTTGACGCTAAAACCTCGTTCTTCAAGTTCGCGCTTCAGCCACGGCGACCAGTGCTCATTCGGATGACCGCTCCAGCCGTGAATAATAAAAACCCGTTTCACTTGATCTCCACAGGCACGATCTTGATGATCTTGCCGAGGCCTTCGAGAATATCCGTGCCGCTATAGCCCGCGAGGAAAGCGATCGGTCGTGAGACGCTCGTCAGGATTCCGAGAATACTTCCGATGAGTATCGCAATAACAACGGTGACCGCAAAATAGCCCCACCGAATACGCCGTTTTGCCGCGATACTTTTTCCCAGCCCAACCACTGCGCGAAGCAGGCCCCCTGCACTGCCGAGCACGTGGCCGGGCCGTAGCGGATCCTTGTCCCCGGTAAGCGGCGAATGTTGTATGTAGTTGATCTAAGCGTCGACGACTGATGCGCATCACCCTTCACATCATCGATGAGCAGGTCAGCCGATGCCAACTCTGCCCGTTATCAAAGACCGCGCACAAGGGCGTGCCTGGCGAAGGTCCTCGTGATGCAAAGGTCTTTCTCGTCGGACAAGGGCCTGGAAGAATGGAAGATCTTACGGGGCGTCCTTTTGTTGGACGAGCCGGCAAATTCCTGACCGAACAGCTCACGCGCATCGGCATTGACCGCAAGGATGTCTTCATCACTTCTGTCGTCAAGCATTTTCCGCCGAGCAATCGGATGCCGACCAAGGATGAAGTCAATGCCTGCCTGCCGTATCTGCTCGAGCAAATTGCACAAGTGAATCCTGAGGTCGTGGTGCTGATGGGCGAGCTTGCGCAGTCCATCAAAAACCAACCGATCCTGCACGGCAGAAAGATCATCGAGACCGCCCATCCTGCGGCTGCCATGCGATTCCCCAAGCTCAGAAAGCAGTTTGAGACGAAAATAGCTCCTCTAAAACACATTATGTAATACTAAATTCTCTTTGTATAATACAGAGAGCAGCGAAGAAAGCATAAGACACAACATCAAGAACCGTTGCGCAACGGTTCTTGAGGTGCTCGGAAACCGCTCGTCGGCGGTTTCCGACACATTAATAAACAATAAACGTTCAGGAGGCTGAGGGATGATACGGGGAGAATTTGAAAAAGAACTCGAGCAATACCTCGCACATCGCCGCAAGGCAAAGATTAAATTCCCGAACCTTTTCAGAAGTCTCAAGAAAAAGAAAAAAATGCCCGAACCCGAGCTTCCGCCGGAAATCGAAAAATATGACGAAGGAGCACCGGCAGAACCCTTATCGGTGATGCCTGGTGAGGAGACTGAAGAAAAGCCAGGATTTATGACTAAACTCTTCCAGACATTGGGGCTTGTTTCCGTCGACAAAACGGGTGCTGAAGCGATCCCTCAGGAACAAGTCCAGCACATGCTCGCCAAGGACGAGGTCACGCAAGACATGAAGGAAATCGCCAAGATCGCGCTCCTGGTCATCAAACACCTGCCGCCGGAAGAGCTTGAGAGCTTCAAGGCAGGACCTGAATTCAGTCGGCTGAAAGAGCTCCTGAAAAAGCACCAACTGATCAAGTAGCGAGCAGGGTCATGTATTCTTCCCAGAACTTTGACGCGACCCCAGGATCGTGGATGATCAGGATGTTCTCGTCATTGCGCTCATTGCCGTTTCTCGTCGGGTTATAGGAACCGGTGATGACGGTGTTCCGGTCGATGATGAACACCTTATGATGGATGTTGCCGGCTCGGGCAAACGGCAATGCTGCTAACGCATTGTGCTCTGCCTTGTCGATGATGCCTTCGATAATTACATCATTGCGCTGCAGTTCGGCAATGATGTCCTCATCGGTGAGATCGGCGAGCATGAATGCGATGCTTTGCGTGGCTGATTCCAGCTGTTCCAGGACATGTTCTTTACAATCGTCTTCCGGACAGAAATAATTCTCGATCAGACGGTTGTTATAGCTGATTTTCGGATAGACCACCCGACGATAACCGCCCGGCAACTCCTCGAATTCATCACGATAATTCCTTGCCAATGCGTTCGATGGCATGATCACCACGTTATTCGCCTTTGTCGATCTTGTCGGATTCCACGAGCCTGTCCAAACCGTGCTTTTGTCAAACACGCAGAACTTGTTGTGCATCAACGGGCTTTTGCCGTCTTCAGTAATCCAGTCGATGTCCTCTAACGCGGTCAGCACGTCCGGTAAGCTCACGTCGTACAAAGCGCATTTCGCATCGTGTGCGCTCTCGAGCATCCCGACGAGCAGGGACACGCAATCCTCGCGTTCGCAGAAATGCACGTCAATCGGCGGGCCGTTCTCGATAGGAACCTGCGGAGCGCAGGCAGCAAGAAGCAGCAGGAATACGACGAGGAATCGGGACATGAATGAAGCAAAGGCACTTTTCTTTATATGACTTACTCAGAGATTTTCGGAAATCTTTCGGATTTCCGAAGTTTGAACATCTGCGGATTTTTTTAACCTTTCCGGAAGCTCTCCTTGCTCTTCTGCAAGGAAAATATCGTGCCACGATACCGCTGCTCGAGTGCGTTCAATTTATGGCGGAGCTCTGACTGGGGCTTCTTTTCACCCATGATATTCTGGAGCTCTGCGTACTTTTCTATTTCAGGGGTCGAGATGTTTGCGAAGGTGTAGATCTGGGTGGTCGCCGTATCATGAAAGAAAAAAAAAGTT
>CAYYLN010000072.1:0-3194 GCA_964472615.1 uncultured Methanosarcinales archaeon | reverse complement strand
GCGTTGCGTGCCGAGCCTGCAGTGCAAGGTGGGATCTATCACCTGCGCTTCCATGGCAAGGTCGGAACCGTCACGGGCAAGCAAGGCACGTGCTACCAGGTCGCGATCAATGATGGTGGCAAAGCCAAGACGGTGATCGTCCATCCGGTTCATTTGCTGAGGGTGTAATCAATGACACGACAAGTCCTTTCAGAAACGCCAACCAATAGCAGTGACGTCAAGCAGCTGCTCGAGAAGATTCAGGAGCATGACCAGGAGCTCACGTTCCGCGCCCAGCGCACGCTCGAACACCTGCAGGCGATCACGACCTTGGCTCCCAAGAAGGCAAAAGAGCTCGAGAACGCCTTGGCGAAGCTTGACATCCCGCGCATGAAAGAGCAGCACATTCACAAGCTCATCGATGTCCTTCCTGCGACCCAGGAAGACGTCAAGCTTATCCTGCAAGGATATGCCTTGACGGTCACGAACGAGAACTGCAAGAAGATCGCAGATGCCATTGCTGAGTTCGTGAAGTGAATTCTTTCGAGAACATAATCCTTATATAGTTCGGCTCATTCACCATCGGTTATTGTGCAACATGGTTAGGGGTAAAACATATGGAACAAAGCACGACCTTTCCCGAGAAAAGGCAGTCCAAAGAAGAGCATGTGATCGTGCTCGATTTCTTGCCCCATGGCTACCCGTTTGATCCCCGACCAAGCCACCGGAAATCTCCCATCGTGCAGGCGATCGGCAAGCAACACTTCACGCTCTTAGAGCTCGTTCCGAAGAAGGACGTGTTTTTGCAGCCCTTGGCAGAAGTCTACATCGGCGAGGGCAAACGCGACCAGATCCACCACATTGTGGGCAAGCTTTCCCTTGACAAGCTCACTGCCACGGCAAAGACCGAACTCGAGTTCGTCGTGAAGGACTTGGTGCACAAGAGTGAGCAGAAGTTTGTGGACTTCATTAACAAGGCGCAGCCCTTAACCACGCGCATGCACCAGCTCGAACTCCTGCCTGGAGTTGGCAAAAAGCACATGTGGGAAATCATCGAAGCCAGGGAACAGAAGCTGTTCACGAGCTTTGCAGACATCAAAGAGCGCGTCAAACTCATGCCAGACCCGGAAAAAGCCATTATACGACGTATCCTGGCAGAATTAGAAGGCGTTGAGAAGCACAGGGTGTTTGTAGACATTTAGGCCAAGTCACTCACAATCTTCTGGCATAATGCCATATTTACAAATATTTATATAACACCCTTGTGTTTTATCGTCTACTAACACTCTGGGGTGATTTTTGATGCCAAAAGGAAGATGCATGAAGTGCAAGAAAGAAGTTGAGATGAAGAACTCGAAAGAAGTTATTATGAAGAATGGCATGAAGGCTGCGAAGGGCGAATGCCCGCACTGCGGCACGAAAGTGTTCAGGATTCTCGGCAACGCGTAATCTCGACAATCCGCGGATTGTCGATGAACTACTTGAGAACCACTGTTTCTCAAGTTACTTGAATAACAACGTTATTCAAGTTCATCGCCAATCAATAATTGGCGAGACGTCGACAAGCTCTGCTTGTCGAGATGACAATGCCACAGCAGTGGTCAAGTGGTCGCTTCTTCATTTTCTCTTTTTTTCTTCATTCTTCTTTCACAAAATTTAAATAGCCGCGAATGATTGATCCTGCTTGGGGTGATGGTATGACCAATCAAGCAGACAAGAAGGTGAAACTTCTTGATCAGATTGAGCTCAACATCCTGGAAAAGAGCCCGATCAAGAACGCCTGCCGCGCCAAGGAGATCGCACGGCAGTGGATGAAACTCGTACGATAGGAGCGCCCGTGTGGGGGAGGAACGCACATGATGCCGCGGTTTGATGACGAGGAAGATTATGACGATTTCGAGGAAGATTGACTGTTCCAGGAAGGTATTTATGCGTTGCGTATCAATCACGTTCAAAAAATTGGGGTGAGGTATTATGAACAAATCAATGATTGCAGTGGTCTGCGTCGCGTTGCTCGTGCTCAATGCGCTCGTCGTGTTTGCCAATGTGAGTTCGTACACGCAAGCGCGCAGTATGACCAGCATGGGCGGCGTTGAACGCATCGCCCAGCCCCGCCAGGTCGCGGGGTGCAACACGAATATTGCGGCAAACGCTGATGATGTCTATTTCATCGGAAATGCACGCAAGGACTGCATCGAGAACAACAAGCACAATTACATGTGCCAGCAGCGCTGCTTTGAACAGGTGAAATTGATGTTGCGCGCCATCTCTGCGGGCCGCATGAAGCCCGCATACGAGCGCTCCGGCTGCAAGAACGTCGACCCCTCCATGTTGTCGATGGACAATCCCAAGAGCAGCTGTTACTTCCGCGCGGCGAATCTGTGCACGGAAGCGAACCCCGCAAGTGCCTATTGTCAGAGGAGGTGTGTGCAAAAGCTGTACACGACCTGCAGGCAAAACATCATGACGATGATGCGCCTGAGCACCTCTACCTAAGCACAGCGATTTTTTATTGTTCTTATCGAGAATTCATTGCTTAATCGTCCCGTAACCGATCAGGCGCCAGCGCTGGCCTATGTTACGCGACATGACGACGCGCGCGCCGAGCTCGGCACAGACCGGCCTCTTGAGCATGCAGACGATCTCCTTCTTGCTCAAGGAGTCCACAATCCCGACCGTGGCTGCTGCGTTGACGTTCAGCATCAAGAGCTCGCCTTTCTTCAACGGCTCAACCACGAGCTTGTCGCTCGCGCCGACCATGCGCTCGAGCAGGTGCGGTTCGAGCTTGAGCGTGTTCCATACCTGCGGCAGTTTGCCCGGCAGCCCGACCAGCGCGCCGACCAGCTTGTCTGATTTCACAACCGCAGGATCAAGCAGCGTCAACGCTGCGATGCTCCCTCCCGGACCAACTTCCTCGACCTTGCTGCCACCGGTCATCAAGCTGACGATCTTCGTTAACAAGGGCTTCCATTTCTTCTCCGTGATCTCATAGCCCGGCAGGATCGCGATCTCCTGGCCTGCCGTGAGCGTACCCTGCTTCAATGCACCGCCCAAGACGCCACCGATCATTCTCGCTGGTTCTGTACCTGGCTTATTGATGTCAAATGAACGCGCAACAAAGAACAATGGGTCTTTCGTTCGATCACGCTCAGGTGTCGGAATATGGTGCTGGATCGCTTCTGCCAAGATATCAATGTTGATGCTGTGCAATGCTG
>CAYYLN010000071.1:0-3213 GCA_964472615.1 uncultured Methanosarcinales archaeon | reverse complement strand
GAAGCAATGAGGTTGATGTGCACGCCAGGAATCAGACCAGCGACTACGCCAGCGACGATGCCGAGGATAAATGCGGTAATCATCGGGAAAGATACCAACTGTTTCTCGGAAAAATTTCGATATTTCCGCAAGATTTTCGAAATTATTCAAGCGCATGCGTTTTCGCGCTCTCGTCGGATGCGTTGCTGGTACGATTTTTTTCTTTAAGTGCGTTACTCAGAAGATTTCCGGAATGAACCGCAAGAATTACGACGATACTGCTCACTGGACAATGCGCCTGCAGTATGACAAACAATATAAACCCCTTCTGAAGCGTTCTCGTCATGCCTCGTGTGCAGAGTCCGAGCTCGATCAGCTGCTACAATCAGTGTCCAAGGAAGTATTATTACCAATACATCATGCGGCTCCAGACCACGCCGAACATTCACCAAGTGCGCGGCAACATCGCGCACAAGGTCTTGGAGATCTTCTTCGATCAGGATGTGTGCCGGCTGACCTTGGACTCATTCGAGCTCGGTCTGATGGAAATCATTCAGGACATCCTGCTTAGGGAATGGGCTGCTGCCGAGAAGCAGCTGAAAACACTGAGTCTGACGCCTGCGCAGCGCCAGTTCTATTTCGAGGACACCCTGCTCATGCTGTTGAATTGGCTCAACCACTTCGTGCGTAAGATCTACCAGATGGAGGGTTCGTTCCCGGAGCGGTTCGCTAGGCTCACCCCGGTCCGGGAAGAGCTCATCATGAGCGATGCTTTGCAGGCAAAAGGGATTATTGATGCGATCGAGACGTACGACGGCCAGGTGCGTATCATGGACTACAAGACAAGCAACCACAGCAACGAGGAGGAATATCGTTTGCAGCTTTCCATTTATACCCTGCTGTATTTCGAGAAGTACGGCAAGCTCCCGGACAAGGTGGGTATCTATTTCCTCAAGGACCGGCCCAAATTCATCGATGTGGATGAGTCATTGCTCGCGCTCGCGCGGAAGGAGATCGAGCTCATCCACAAGCATACGCAGTCTGACCATATCAAGGAGTATGCGAGAAACCCGAGCAAGCTCTGCAAGTGGTCAACCGGCCAATGTGATTTCTACCATGTCTGCAAGCCGTTTGACCCGCATCCGGAAGAGGCATTCGTCAGCGAAGCTGAGCTCGTGAAGAAGGCAGGCGCGTGATTATCGTTTCCATTGTTGCAGGAATTCCTTGAGCATGTGCTCAGCATTGCGGTGGCGATGCCGCGTAATGGCGAGCAGGATGAGGGCAACGATGCCCAAGAGTGCGGCCCATCTCAACGGTGTTATCTTGTGCGTGCCTATCACCGCTCCGGTAATCGTGCCAGGTGAACCAAGGGTTGCTCTGCCGCTGATGGTGTTTTCGCCGCCGCTCACCGGCGCCGTGCTCACGCCGGTGGTGGTTGCGCTGCGTGCTTCTCCAACGTCACCTGCAGGAGCGCGTGATGCTGGTCCTGCGGTTGGTGCGGCTGTTGTCGTTGGAGACGCAGCAGGTGCGCTTGTGGTCACAGTCGCGAATGCGGTTCCTGGTGGCAGAGCTCCTGGAGGTCGTGCGAAGTAAGAAAATGCGTCAGGACCAAGCGAAGGATAATGTGCGCCCTTATCCGGATATGCAACGACCGTGACATTCCTTGTTACCGGAAGTGCGGCATTGCCTGAGCTGTCGTTCACGGTGTAGGTCACGGTGTAGCTTCCCCGACCGTTTGCGTTGACCGTATTTATGACAACGATTGCCAAGGTGATGTCGCCATTGTAGTTGTCGCTAGCAGTGGCGCCGGAATCCGTGTATCCTGTGCCGATGACGATATCAATGTCGCTTCCGATGAGCTGGATTAGCGGTGGAATCGTGTCTCTGACGGTGACATTGCGTACGACCGGTATGGTGGGATTGCCGGTGGTGTCATTCACTTGATACGTGACCGCGTAACTGCCGAGCATGCTGGTGATGACGGTGTTCGTGGTAAGAATCGCAGTGGTGCGGTTTCCATCAATCGCGTCGTGGGCTGTTGCGCCCGCGTCAGTGTACGTGGTATCCCACGGATGATCGGGTACGTTTGCTCCGAATAGGGTGATGATTGGTGGCGTGTTATCGACCACAAAGGTGTTGTTCGAATCGTCCTGGTTCGTGAGGAATCCATCTGATGCATTCACACGAACGCGATAGCTTGCGTTGTCAGGAACCATACTTGTGTTCCAGAGGAAGGAGCCGTCGTTGGATTCGTTGCTCGTGAGGGTGATCCAGGTCAGGTTGTCAGCGCTGGCTTGGATGGTGATGCTGAGCGAATCATTATCAGGATCGCTGGCAACCCATTGCACGGTTTGCGTACCATTCCAGTGCTCGTCATTATTCGGTGCGAGCAACGCGATGGTTGGCGGCGTATTGTATGTAACCGTAATCCGGATATGATCGATACGGGCTGTTTTGTCGTCATCAGAATCAGTGGTCACCGCGATCACTGTTCCAAACTGTGCATGCATGATATCGCTTGCAGTCCATGTGGTATTCCACAAGTCGTTTGATCCGCCATGGCTTTCGTAGGTGTCAGTAGTCGTATACGCGGTTGTGGTCGCGCGGTCTGCAGTGCCGATGCCTTCTGCCTTGACCAGCCGGACTGCAGCATCGCGCGTGACACTGCCTCCACCAACGCTGCTGACGCTCCGTTCGACATCGACCATGATTCCTCCGATGACTGCGGTTGCGGGAAGGATGAAACTGAAGTTTGTTGCTTTCAGATAGTGTGAAACATCGCCCTCTTCAATCTCGACAGTTGCCTTGCTGTTATCAGACTGGTTTGCACGGGAAGGATTTGACCAGGATTCGCTTCCAATACTTGCATTGTTGACCACAAGCCGGGGGCTGAGTGCATCCGTGGTCGCCGCGAAGATGACGGGTGCAAGGAACAGCAAGCAGATGAAAATACGTAGAACTGTCTTCATCACCTCTTTTCCATGCTTCACAGAGCATTGCAAGGTCAATTACTTTTATAAACATTGGCATTTGGTGAAAATGCCAAGTGTGCTCAAGTGTCGGAAACCAGAGGTTTCCGAGCATGTCTCGCCAGCAAAGCTGGCGACGAACTACTTGAGAAACACTGTTTCTCAAGTTACTTGAATAACAAAGTTATTTAAGTTCGTCGCCAATCTGTTGATTGGCGAGACATCGGCAACCGCGGGTTGCCGAGATATTGACTGGTGGTTCTTG
>CAYYLN010000070.1:2312-3298 GCA_964472615.1 uncultured Methanosarcinales archaeon | reverse complement strand
CAGAACAGATTGCCCGGATTGGAGAAGGCAGGTTCACGATCGTGCGCGATCTTGAGAATCTCGACCGGCTCGTGCTTCTTGACTACTCTGTCTTGGCACGATAAGTTTATATAGTCTTCATTCCCTTCTCGATCTCATCATTATCAAGAGGCGGCGCAGAACCTACGGTTCTGCTGATCTCTTGTAGTGTACAAAAAGAGGTGAGCACACTATGGTACAAGATAATGCTACCAAACTGGCGATTGCAGTTGTCATTCTCTTGGCAATTGTCGCAGGTGTCTTGCTGGTGCGCGGCGGTCAGTATCAATTCCCTGACCGTGAGCGCCCAGGCCAATACGGCTGGACAGGTGAATGCTGCACGTGCTCACGTGCCATGATGAACATCAAGGGCGACGTATTGGCACAGACCCAAGAAGTGCTCTTCCGCAATGAACATGTCCCTGACTGCGCTGCAGCCTGCGCACAACAGCACGAATACACGAAGCGATCGTACACCAAATACCAGGTCACGTCCTTCGTGAGCAACGACGCTGAGTGTCGGACGAGCTTGCCGACACCGCGCACAAGCGGCTGGGCAGGCGGATACCCTGACCAACCTGTTGACTCCGGCTATTACATCTCCAGCTAAGACTGGTTTTTCTTTTCCTTTTTTATATTGATTCTGCCTACACATGAAGCTAAACCAAGACCAGAAGCGATTGATGCATTCCGGCGCAGTCTGGGCGCTGTATGAGACAGTTACTGCAGGATTTCTCATCGTATTCGCCCTTGCCTTAGGCGCTTCAAACACCGTCATCGGCATCCTTGGCTCGCTGCCCTACATCGCGACCCTCCTGATGGAGATTCCTGGCGCGAAGCTCGTGGAATTCTTCAAGCGCAAGACGATTTTCGTGGTTTCCACGGGCATCTCACGCGTCAGCTGGATCCTGGTGATCCTTACACCGTACCTCTTCAAAACGCACGCGCTCTGGTTCCTGGGCGGAGCA
>CAYYLN010000070.1:0-2302 GCA_964472615.1 uncultured Methanosarcinales archaeon | reverse complement strand
GGAGCATTTTTCTTCATCCGGTGCGTGGAATATCTCGCAGACCCTGCATGGACATCCTGGGCAGCAGATATTGTCCCTGATCGTATCCGGGGATCATTCTGGGGTCGCAGGAACATGCGCGTGAGTTTCGCAGGCATGGTTGCGTCCTTGCTCGCAGGAGCATATCTCGACCTCTTCCCCAAAGAGAGTTACATCGGCTTTGTCACACTCTTCAGCGTGGGCATCCTGTTCGGACTGTATTCAAATGTCATCATGGCAAAGATCAAGGAACCCGAATACCGCGATCACGACCATCACGGCTTCAGGGAATTCTTCCACGTGGACGGACAATTCCGCACGTATTGCTGGATCATGGTCGCATTCAATTTCGCAGTCATGCTCGCCTCACCATTCTTCACGGTCTACATGCTCCACAATCTCGGACTCAGCTACACGTACTACGTTATTGTCGGCGCCATCGCGACCGTGAGCAGAATCCTCGCGCACCCGCACTTCGGCTATGTTTCTGATCGGTATGGCGACAAGCCTGTCGCGCTCATCTGCATGCTCGGCACCGCGCTGGTGCCCTTACTGTTTGTGTTCGTCACGAAACAGACGCTCTGGCTCATTATTCCCGCACAGATCATCTCAGGCATCGTCTGGGCAGGCACTGAACTCAGCACGTGGAACCTGCTCCTGGACCTGACAAAACGCAACCAGCGCGCCCTCCAAGTGGCAGAGTACAACCTCCTGAACAGTATCCCCATGATCGTCGCGCCTGTCATCGGCGGGCTCATCGCGGACAATGTCACCATCATCCTCACCGGCATCCCGTTGGTCTTCGTCCTCGCATCAATCCTACGCGCGATGACTGCGCTCTGGCTCACGCGCATCCATGAGACACGTGTGGGTGCAGAACAACCACTGCGTGACGTCTTTGCTCACGTCGTGACCGTGCACCCTTTCCACGGCATCGAACACGCCATCAAAATCGTGGTCAAACGCGTCAAGCAAGAATTCAGGCACGTGTCTGCTCCGTATCCGCTGCGAGCGCGCACGCCACAGTTCCAACGACGCAAGGCATAACTTAATAAATCGTCTTTCTTCCTGCGAGAACATGGAACTCAGCGATGTTCTCACGACGCTCGAGCAGAGCAAGGAATTCAAGGACTGGCGCAATGGCCACGAGCAAGCATTTCTCGCGCACGCATTTGTCTTGCTCGATGAGCCGAACAAGAACATCTGGCAGATCGGCTATTTCGATGAGACCAAGAACGCGATGAGCACATTCGTCGTTGATGGCAAGAAGATTGATCTCATCCCTGATCAGGAAGTCCTGCGTGCAGAACAGCACATCACGCCATTGCACCCTGCAGATGTGACGCTGCCTGTTGCTGAAGCGCTCGTTGCCGCGCAAAAAATCAAGATGCAACAGTATCCGCAGGAAGTGTCTGCGAAGACCTTTTTCATCATCCAGAACCTCGAACAGTATGGGCCGGTGTTCAACATCACCTATTTCACTGCGAGTTTCAAGACCATCAACATCAAATTATCGACGAAAAACGGCGAGATTTTGCATCACAGCATGCAAGCGCTCGCCGCATTCGGCTGACTGTTCTCTCCACAGTACTGACACCCTCACTCAAGCATATACTTCTGAAAATATGATGTTTCATTGCAGTAGTGTTTAAATACCAGTTCACACTTCCAAAAAATCAGTTGCGCGGGATAAGAGGTGATAGACAGGCCAGGGCCTTCGGGCCTTGTGCCTGCGCGCACAGTCATTGGATTTCAGAAAAAAAGAGGCGATGAGTGATGACCGTGAAATACCACGAGGGACGCAGGAACCGACAACTCGGCGATTTTTTCATCGTTGACGAAGAATCCGACGATTACATTGAAATTCCCGCGTAACTTTTTTATTTTTCTTTATTGACAAGCAATTTGTCAACTTGTTTACTCATCACTGAGAAGACCTCTTCTCGTGGACGATTACCATTGATCACAAGAATAGGTTCGTCCTTGTGCACCAGAACTAATTCATCATACTGTTCATCAAGCCGTCGCTGGAAGTCATTGTCTTTATCAAAGATTTCCTCATATGGCCGCTCACGTGCTGCTGCTTTTCTCCGCAAGCGCTCCTCGAGAGAAACCTTAATGAAGAACACAAGGTCAGGAACAGGCATGCCGCAGTGCATCTCGACAAGCATCGCAAGATCCAAGCCTTGTGCTGATTGGTATGCCTCAGTAGAATACTTATAGCGATCAGAGACAACCACAAGGCCCTTTGCGACATTGGGAAGAATCGTTGTGGCAACATGGA
>CAYYLN010000069.1:0-3677 GCA_964472615.1 uncultured Methanosarcinales archaeon | reverse complement strand
GCAAGGAAAGTTCGAAGCCACCATCGGCAACAAGACCGTCTTCAAGGGAGGCCAGGACATCACCTATGTCTGCAGGACCGCTGAATGCAGCGGCATCGATCCCCAACGAGGGTGCGGTACAGTCCAGGGCGGCATGGTGTGCGGTTTCCAATTCAGCATTTCCTTGAGCCCTGATGCAGCGCAGCGCCAGGCAGACATTACCAAGGACTTGCGCATCATTACCGAGCGGGGCGGCAATTATCTCAGTGAACCGCTCAAGCTCTATCTCGATGACCAGGAAGTCGACACGCTGAATATTGCGGATGATCTCAAAGGCAGGGCAGTCACCGATATCGCCATCACTGGCTCGGGCTTCGGCACCACACAGCAGGAAGCGACCCGGGCAGCCCTGGAGAACATGAAACGTCTCCAGACTATCCTCATCACTGGTTCTTTGCCGGTCAAACTGGAGCTCGTGCGCATCGATACGATTTCACCCACCCTGGGCTCGCAATTCCTCAGGAATGCATGGATCGCAGGCCTGCTTGCGGTCGCTGCAGTTGCGCTTATCCTCGTCTTGAATTACCGCAGGATCATGATCGCGTTGCCGATTGCGCTCACCAGCGTGCTTGAAGTGCTCCTCACCATCGGCGTGTATGCCCTTTTCGGCTGGAGCTTTGACCTCGCAGCCATCGCCGGGCTCATTGTCGCCATCGGCACCGGCGTCAATGACCAGATTATCATCATCGACGAGACGCTCAAGAGGCAGGCGACCGAGATCGTCCAAGGCTGGAAGGAACGCATCAAGAAAGCATTTTTTATCATCTTCAGCGGCTACTGCATTGAAGTCGTGGCAATGCTGCCCCTGCTCTTCGCAGGAGCAGGATTGCTCAAAGGATTTGCGCTCACCACGATCATCGTGGTCTCGATCGGTGTCTTTATCACGCGCCCCGCATACGCTGCGATGATACAAATCCTGTACGAGGACAAGGACTAATGGCAGAGTCTCGCGCGATCATCTTTGTGGTGATCTGCACCCTGTTGACATCCGTCGCCCAGATCCTCTGGAAATTTGCGGCAAACACAGGAATGCCCGAGATGTTCCTGGGCTGGCAGCTCTGGACCGGCTTCGTACTTTATGCATTCGGCGCAGCCATCCTCATCAGGTCATTCAAGGACGGAGAGGTATCGGTGTTATTCCCGATCATCGCGACCAGCTATATCTGGGTCACGCTGCTCTCGAACTACTACTTCCAAGAACCCATCACGCACTTCAAATGGCTCGGCATCGCGAGCATTTTTCTCGGTATCACGACGCTCGGTGTGGGGAGCAAACAGCAGGTGAAAAAACGATGACCACCCAACCCTGGGCAATCGGCATGGTGATCCTCGGCACACTCATCGGCGCATTTGGACCCATCTTGTTCAAGAAAGGATCAGCGAACTTCACCATCAATCCGAAGGTGATACTGAAGAATCCCCTGATGCTCTTGAAGAATTATTATGTGATAGGAGGATGCTTCCTGTACGCAGTATCCGCCTTTATCTTCATTCCTGCATTGCGCGGCGGCGAACTCTCGGTCCTGTACCCCCTTGTCTCACTCACCTATGTCTGGGTGGCCCTGCTCAGCATGAAATTCCTCGGCGAGCGCATGAACACGACCAAATGGTTCGGCATTGCGCTCATCATCCTCGGTGTTACGTTCATCGGAATCGGACACGCATGATGAAAATGCAAGCATTTTCAGCATCATCGAAAACCTGGAGGTTTTCGAGATGAAAACCGAAATCACAGCCTTTGACTTATGGTTCCTCACGCGTGAACTACAGCCCCTTGTCGGCGAACGCCTGGACAAAATCTATGTTCTCGAGGATAGAAACATCCTGCTCACCTTTGGCACCAAGACCTTTCTCCAGGTCGCGCCAGGAAAACTCTGGACTCCTGTATCCAAACCTGAGACTCCTCAACAAATCCACCCTTTTGCAGCACAGCTCAGGAAACTCATCGGGAACAGCAAGGTCGTCACCATCGAACAGGTGTGTTCTGAACGCATCCTCGCACTCCATGTCGAGCGTTCGGAAAAGCATTTTGTCCTCTCTCTTGAGATCTTCGGCAGGGGCAATGTCGTCCTCTGCGACGGCACGAACACCGTCATCACAGCCCTTGCCTTGAACAACCGCGTCCAGCGTGGACAACCATACCAATTGCCTGAAACCATCGATACGTTCCACCTGGACGAGCACGACTTTGCCATCCGATTTGCACAAAGCAACGACAATGTTTCCAAAACACTCGCAGTCCAATTCGGACTTGGCCGAGTGCTTGCAGATGAGTTGTGCGTGCGCTCGGGCACTCCCTCAATTGATGCTGCGACGCCTGAGCATGCGAAGGATATCTTCCCGATCCTCAAGAAATTGCTCGAGCAGAAATCAAGCCCGCAGCTCATTCATGACGATGCCCGACTCATTGATGCGATGCCGATACCATTCCAGTGCTCTGCGAACAAGAAACGTGAGAATGTCACGAGCTTCGGCGAAGCCTTGGCGCGCATCTTCGCATTGCCTGCTGAAGCAGTGCACGAGCAAAAACTCAGACCGGTCAGGCAACAGTTGGAAAAGGTCGAGAACATGATCGCCATCCAGCAACAGAATCTCACTGAACTTGAGGCAAAAGCCACGACTGAGTACAAGAAAGGCGAATACGTATACGCTCAGTATCAGGAAATCAAGCAACTCCTTGCCGATATTATTACCACAAAGAAAACGATGAGCTGGAAGGAAGTCAAAGACAAGTTCAAACAAATCAAGGAGATCAATGAGGCGTCAGGAGAAATTATGGTCGAGATTTGACTTCTCTTATGACACGCGTTTGAGTCTGCCGGTGAGCTTTAACCATGCTGCCCGCAGCAATACCCTGCCATAACTCACCGAGAGCGTGATGGTTGAGAATTTTGAATCGCCGTAATCGCGTTGGACCCATTGCACTGGCACCTCTGCGACGCGATACCCGAGCAAGGACGGGTAAATGCCAGTCTCTGCATTTGCCGCAAAATGCGGTTCAATCGATGGAATGTTCTTTGCGACTTCCTTCCGCATGAGTTTGAAGTTGTTCGTGAGGTCCATCGAGGGGATGCGGAGCGATGTGCAGACAATCGCGTGGAATAACCTGTTCGCGAACTTTTTGAATGGCGGATATCCCACCAGTTTCCCTCCTGGGATGTATCGTGATCCTGTCACCATATCATATGATTCCTGCGCTTTGGTGACGAGTGAAGAAAACTGTTTGATGTTTTTGAGGAAGTCTGCATCAATGGAAAAAATCCAATCGCCTGTTGCTGCCTCATAGCCCGCGCGTAATGCATGACCAACCCCTGATGCGGATGCAATCATGTGAAAGAATGGATATTTCCTTTCGAGCTCTTTTCCAATCTCTGCGGTGTTATCCGTGCTCTTTGCATTTACTGCGATCACCTCATGGAGGTGTTTGCCTAATGCATCCCGCAGTCCTGGAACAAGCCGAGAAAGATTCTCTGCCTCGTTATGCGCAGGAATGACCACGGAAATCCTGTTGACGTTTTGTGCCATCATCGCCTCACTGCAAGTTTCACGAGCATCTTCAGCATGCTCCATCCGTGACTGAACGGTTTCATCTTGGTCGTGCCGTGCCTGCGTGCCAAGTAGCGGATAGGAATTTCCAC
>CAYYLN010000068.1:0-4012 GCA_964472615.1 uncultured Methanosarcinales archaeon | reverse complement strand
TCCTCGATGACAATGTTATCTGCACGCGTGTCAAGACGGACGCGATGCACCTGACACTTGCCTTCCTGGGGGATGTTGGGGAAGAACAAATCGACGCGATCAGAAATGCGCTTTGCTCTGTCCGCTTTACGCCAATCGACACCGCTTTGCGCGGGATTGGGGCCTTCACTTGGAGGGAGCAGGTCCGTATCATCTGGGCTGGTCTTGCCAATGAGCAGAAGATCGCAAGCCTCGCCAAAAAGATTTATGCCACAATACGTCCGCTTGGATTCGAGCCGGACCGTGCGTTCGCTGCCCACGTGACCATCTGCCGCGTCAGGCAGGTCAAAGACAAGATTGTACTGCAAAAGAAGATAGCATCAATGCACGTCTCTGGGGAACCATTTACGATCTCCTCCTTTACGCTCTTTTCAAGCACTCTCACCCCAAAAAGCCCTGATTATAGGATTATCGCCGAATTCAAGGCAGAATAAGAGCGAGCAGTTCAAAAACCAGAAAGTTTATAAAGAAGAGCCTGTCCGCTTATTGCATTAGCCGACGACGCATGGCATGGCGCCCGCAGAAGCGGACGGGCCAGCGTATGCAAAGCCAAAAGAGGAGGCTTTGCAGCTGCTGAGGCGATAAAAATTGCAGCAAGAGACGTTCTCTTGCATTTTGGAGGATTGCAATGACAACAGAAGACATGCTTGTCCCGATAGAGACGTATTTGAAGAGCGGCATCCATATCGGCACGAAGTTCCGCACAAAATACATGGAACCGTTCATCTATAAGACGCGTCCTGATGGTTTGTCCGTTCTGAACTTACAGAAGATTGATGAACGCATCCGTATGGCTGCGGCCATGCTCGCACAGTATGAGCCCAAGGATATTCTCATCTGTTCACGCAGGGAAAACGGCTGGAAAGCAGTCAAGGCATTTGGCAAGCATACCGGCTGCAAGGTTTTTGCTGGCCGTTATCCGCCAGGCATCCTGACCAACCCGCAGCATGAGGACTACATGGAAGTCAAACTCATCCTGGTCACCGACGCGTGGCCTGACCGCAACGCGATCAAGGACGCGATCCTGGTCGGTACTCCAGTCATCGCATTGTGCGACACGAATAATCAGGCGAACGAGATCGACTTTGTCGTGCCGTGCAACAACAAGGGCAAGAAGTCATTGGGATTGTTCTTTTACTTGCTCGCGCGCGAATTTCTGCGCAACAAGAGCCAGCTGGGTAAGGATGAGGAACCGAAGTTCACGCTCGAAGAATTCACTGAGGAATAACGTGATAAATCCGCAGATTGTCAAGTTTTTTTCCCAAACCAGAGGATTGGTGATTGATGAATCTTGTCTACGGAGCCATTGGTGGCGTGATTATTCTGATCGCCTATCTCTTGGAGCTTTTCGAGCACGTTTCGCCCGAGAACAAGTGGTTCTTGCTCGCGAACATTATGGGTAGCGGTTTTCTGTTCTATTACGCCTGGCTCCTGGACAATATCGTGTTCATGATCACGAACGCGGTATGGGTCTTGGGCTCAGCGTATGAATTGCTGCGTTTGAGAAAGCGTTAATCCGCCGCAATGATGCCTTTTTCCACGATGCGGAAGTGCGCCTCTTTCTCACCGGCAATGCTGCGATGCTTTCTGAGGATGATCTTGCGTTTGCCTGCGGTCAAGGACTGGAGTTCGAGCAGGCACTTGCTGCCATACTTGAGGATGTCGCCACCCACCAGGTTCAGTCGTCCTGTGCCGAATTCAGAATACACGTGGTTGGTGATAAGCACGGGAATGTGGTGTTTGCGGCAGATCTCGTTGAGCACGCCGATCTGTGCCCCCAAATCCTGATTGACGTCCTTCACGTCTTCCGTTGAGCGCTGGATCTTGTACAGCATCGCGATGGTGTCAACGATGATGAGCCCGATCTTGCTCGTCACGAGCTGTTTGAGCTTGGTGAATGCCTTTTTTTGTTCTTCGAACGTGCTGGGCTGCAAAAAGATGATTTTGTCAAGCACTTTTTTTGGCTGGTGAACAATCTGCTTCAATCGTGCAACGGAAAACCCGCCTTCGGTATCGACATAGATGACTTTTTTGCCTTGCTGTGCGACGGTCACGGCAGCGAGCAGTACAAGATTGGTCTTTCCTGCTCCCGCAGGGCCCGAGATGGTCGTGATCGCATCTGTTTCATAGCCTCCTTCGAGCAGCCGGTCAAGAACATCAGTGCCCGTTGATATCCGTTCCTCCATGCGTGCGTTGATGCGGCAGGAGTTAAAAAGCCTTTCGCACGAATGATTTATAAACGGTCGTTGGCTCGAAAAACGTATGAGATTCGTGCACTGGCTGCTGTTCGTCGCATGTATTTGCATCTTCGCGCTGCGTTTATTCATCGCATTCAGCAGTCCAGGACTGAGCAGTGATGATGCGTATTTTGACTTCCGTCAGATTGAGCATATCAAGCACACAGGCTTGCCAGTATTTGATGATCCATTGAGTTATGGCGGCAGGACGTATCTCTTCAGTCCCGTCTTCCATTATCTTATCGCAGCAACGACGTTCGTCATGCCGCTTGAAATAGCTGTGAAATTGGTTCCCAATTTGCTCGCGACGCTGCTCGTGCCGATCATTTTCGGCATTGTCCGTCGGCTGTCAAAGCGGGATGGCGTCGCGTTATTCATCTCAGTTTTTTCCGCCTTTGTTCCCGTATGGTTTGCGCATACGATTAATACGGTGAGCCCGATCACACTCGCTGTTCCCTTGCTTTTCCTTGTGGTCTACGCATGGCTGCGTGTGGAGGAAGTGCGTTGGCGGTATGTGTATTTGTGCAGCCTCGTGCTGTTTGCCTTCACGCATCCGCTTTCCCTGTTATTCGTGCTTAGTCTCATGCTGTACTTGCTTCTTGTCGTTGTTGAGCATGTTCAGAGCGAGCGGACTGAGCTTGAAATCACGCTCTTTTCGATCTTTTTCGTGCTCTGGAGCCAATTTTTGCTCTATAAGAAGTTTATCCTCGCGCACGGGCCTGCGGTCGTCTGGCAGAACATTCCCCCATCGTTGCTCTCATCCTTTTTCTCAGATGTGACGATTCTTGCGGCAATCTATCAGATCGGCATTTTGCCTGTATTCTATGGCTTGTTTGTTGTTTACCACTATTTATTCCGTCGCAAGCACAAGATGACGTATTTTCTCATTGCGTTTGCTCTTGCCGCAGGACTTTTGCTCTGGTTCCGCCTGATTCCCTTGCGTCTCGGGCTCATCTTATTGGGCATGTTCTTGTTGGTCCTGTTCAGTAAATGGATTGACTTTTTCCTCAATTATGTTCCGACGACGCGTTTTCCGCAATGGCGTTGGGTATATGTTGTTTCTCTTATCTTCGTGTTTATACTCACGAATGGCATTCCTGCATGGATTGAAGCGCAGGCAATGCAGCGTGACGCATTGTCTTCTGCAGATCAGCGCGTGTATGCATGGATTCGTGATATGACTCTCCCTGATGCGGTGGTGGTTGCTGCAGTCGATGAAGGTCATCGCGTGACAGCGCTTGCGCAGAGAAAGAACATTGTTGACACGCATTTCCTGTTGCAGCATGATGCAAAGCAGCGGTTGCAGGACGCAACGCGTATTCTTGAAACAACATTCGGCGTCGAGGCGATTGAGCTCATGGACCGGTATGGTGCAACCCTCGTCTTGTTATCCCCTGCAACAATGCGATCCTCAAACAGGGCAACGTTGGAGTACGCCGACAGGAGCCCCTGTTTTGCCCGTGTCTTTGAAGAAGGAGGGTACCTGGTGTATAAGAAGCACGCCTTTTGCACGGTTGAGGTGATTGCATGAATTTCAGACCATGGATTCTTGCGCTCGGAGTGTTCTTGCTCCTGTTGCCGGTAGGGATACGGTTCCTTCATGATCAACCGCTGTTTCCAGGCGGCGAGAGTTACGGACACATCCGTCTTGCAGAGCGTATCGTGCAGACTGGAATTCCTGACCGTGATCCTGCAATGCCTGAACGGCCGTATGCGCTTAATGTCTTTGATATTAT
>CAYYLN010000067.1:0-4257 GCA_964472615.1 uncultured Methanosarcinales archaeon | reverse complement strand
TTCCGCTCGCGATACGCCCAGCCGCGCAGCTGGACCTTGCCCTTGCCCTTGCTCAAAGCTTCCTTGATTGGCATGAACTGCTCTTTCACAGTCAGTCCCTCCTCAGTAACTGCTTATAAATCTTATCACAGACCTGGCCAGATTACTGCGCGACATCGACAACAACTGGATTCACGACCTTCTGATAATCACTCACCGACATCGCGATGCTCGTGCCGTGCTTGCCTGCGTTGAAGTTGATGATTACATTCCTGAGCAATGATTTGTCGAGGTAGACCGGGATGCTGAAGATGTTGCCGAACGGCGGAACGCTGCCGATGGCACAGTGCGTCACCTGCAGGACTTCTTCAGGTGTGGCGAGCGTGAGACGGTCAGAGCCGATGGCCTTCTTGACCTTTTTCATATCCATCTTCTTGTCGCCGGCGATGACGACCATCAGGAACTTGCCCTCGCTGCGGAGGACGAGCGCTTTCGCGCCGGATTCCAACGGAGTGCCGCGGATCTTGGCGGCCTCTTCAGAGGTATGCACGGGCGGATGATCCCAGCACGTGTACTGAATGTTCTGCGCATCAAGAAGCTTTCGGATCTCCTGCGTAATGTTCATGGCTCGACGCGCTCAGGATCGCGCGGGAACAACACTGCCTCGCGGATGTTGTCCAGCTGCAGGATGGTTTGCGTAAGACGGTCAACACCCATGCCGAAACCGCCATGCGCTGGCATGCCGTACTTGAACGCGTCCAGATAGAACTCAAAATCATTCGGCTTCAAACCCTTGCCTGCGATCTGCTTGCGCAACACCTCAACGCGGTGCTCGCGCTGACCACCTGAAGCGAGCTCGAGGCCACGATATTCGAAATCAAAGCCGCGGCTGGTATCGCCATCCGTCATGATATAGAACGGCTTGAGCAAATACGGGAATTTCGTCAGGAAATACGCAGAATTCTTGTACTTCTTCAGCACGAGATCGCCGAGCTTCTTCTCATCCTCTGAACCGATATCATCGCCAAACTTCAGCTTGCTGCCTGCAGCGTTCAAGAGCGCCAACGCGTCCTTGTACGTGACGCGCGGGAACGGCAATTTCGGAATGTCCAGCTTGATGCCGAGCACTGCAATCTCATCCTTGCAGTGCTTCTGCACTGCCTTGATGACATGCACGAATCCCCGCTCGAGCACCTTGAGCACATCATCCTCATCATCGATGTATGCCATCTCGAAATCAAAATGCGTGAACTCGGTCAAGTGCCGCGTGGTGTGCGATTTCTCTGCGCGGAACGTCGGACCGATCTCAAAGACCTTCTCGAAGCCCGCAGCGAGCATCATCTGCTTGTACAACTGCTGCGACTGGCTCAAGTATGCCTTCTTGTCATAATAGACGACCGGGAAGAGCGTGGCACCACCCTCAGCGCCTGCAGCAATGATCTTCGGCGTCTGCATCTCGATGAAGCCTTCCTCGATCAAGAACTCCCTCAATGCCATGTTGATCCTGCTGCGCACCTTGAAAATGGCGAGCACCTGGTGATTCCTGAGATCGAGGATGCGGTAATCCAGGCGCTTGTCCAACACCGTGGGGATCTTTCCTGAGAAATCAATCGGCAAGTTCGGCTGGGAAGGATTGATGATTTCAAAACTCTTGAGGTGGAGCTCCTTGGCGCCGCTCTTGAGCTTGCTCTGCTTGACGATGCCTGTGATTGCGATGATGCTTTCCCTGGTGATTGCACCGATGTCCTTGAACTGCGGATTGTCCGGGAACGCAGTGACCTGCACGCTACCCGAACGATCACGAACAGTGATAAATGCGATCTTGCCCAATGACTTCGCGTCAGCGGCAAAGCCGGCGACAAGGATTTCATCTCCTTCGTTCTTCGCCTGCACATCTGCAGTAGGGATGCGCTTCGCAAGAGACAATGACATGAATTTCGCTGAAAGAAGTCGTTATTTAAAGCTTTGGCTTCATCTTGAGTTGCAAGGCAAGGTCCTCGAGCTTCTCCAAGCCGTACTTGATGCTGTCAAACTTCCGCCGCACTGGAGCGTTTCTGAAGTCGAATAGCATAAGTTCCTGATAGACCTGCGTGACAAAATCCCGGATTTCAAGCGCGGTCTTCTTGTCGCCTTTGATCACGCTGTTGATTGCCTTGCGGACGAGTTCGCCGACCAAGTCGCACAATCCCGGCAAGTAGGTGTCAATATCCACGCCGAGTTCTTGGGCATTCGGCAATCGTTTCTTCGTCAACACCGAAAAATAGCATGAAGCTTCGACATATTCTTCAACCGCCTCTGTGTACGCGCCGACCGCGGCAAGATGCGTGTCCTTGGCAAGCAGCTTGTTGAGCTGCGTAATAACTTTCTTTGCGCTCGCGAGCTGTGCTCTCGCAGTCTTCAGTTCAGTGCGGTGCAAGGAATAAATCGCCTTCTTGGACAACTTCAGTGCGTCACGAGAACGTTTGATCAACTCCTCACGGAGCATGTCATAGCGTTCCATCTGCGCACGCATCGATGCAAATGACGCTTTATCGATCTTCATTTTCTCCGACGAAACCTCGAAAACTGGAGGTTTTCGATGATCCATCGAAAATGCCCCTGCATTTTCGAGGAAAGTTTTATATAGGAACAATTTAAAGGTATCGGTAGCAAAAAGAGATGACCGTATGCCTGAAGCAACCGCATTAGGAAATGTTATTGCGTTCTTCCAGCGTATTGGCATTTATGACGTGGTCTTGCCGTTCTTGCTGACATTCACCATCACGTTCGCAATCCTCGAGAAAAGCAGGGTCCTCGGCGTGGACAAGATCGAAGGCACCGAATACCCAAGAAAAAACCTGAACGCAATGGCTGCATTCGTCATCGCCTTCATGGTCATCGCGTCGAGCAAGCTCGTGGAGACCATTACGCGCATCAGCGCGAACACCGTCGTACTCATCCTCCTCGGCATCTTCTTCCTGCTCCTGGTCGGAACATTCTATGGCCCGCATGAGAAGATCGAGCTCGGTGCACGATGGAAGACTACCTTCACCATCATCATGTTCCTTGGCATCGTCTTCGTCTTCATGGACGCAATCAGGACAGAAACAGGACAGAGCTGGCTTGACCTCCTCTTCGGCTATCTCAGCCAGTTTTGGACAAGTGCTGCTGTAGCATCGATAATCTTAATAATCTTCCTGATTGTCTTCGTTGGTTGGATCACCCGCAAAGAGAAAGAAGAAGGCGGGACAAGCGGCGAAAGCAGAGGAGGAACTCAGTAAGAGGTGAACCATGGTGCTCTTTCAATTTTACGGCGGCTATCGCGGCGGAGGCGCGTTCGGCAACTTTGTCTACTGGCTCGAATACTGGGGCGTTAGAGATATCATCCTACCATTCGTCCTCATCTTCACCATCTTCTTTGGCGTGCTGTCGAAGATCAACCTGTTCGGAACGGCAAGCAGGAAGTACAATGTCGCGCTCTCGCGCGCCATTGCATTGCTTGTTGTGATTCCACACGCAACAGGCGCGTATCCTGCGAATTATGATATTGTGAATATCATCAATGACGCAATTCCTGAAGTCGCGTTGCTCGTGGTCGTGGTCGTGCTTTTGCTCGTCATGGTCGGACTTGCCGGAGGAGTTCGTCCGCAAAAGACCGGGCTCACTGCGCTTCTTGCGATCGTCTCAGCGATTGTCTTACTGCTCATCTTCACCAGCGCGATTTTCCCGCTGCCTATCTTGAGCTATATTGACCCAAGCATCCAAGCATTGATTGTCATTCTCCTTGTCTTTGGGCTAGTGGTCTGGTTTGTCACCAAGCCAGAACCTGACCAAAGCGGCGAACGGAAAGGACTCCGTGAATGGCTCTGGGAAGAACTTGGTGGAGGCGGAAGAAGCGGTGGTGGCGGAGGAGGCGCAGGCCACGGGTAAATGGCAACACCGCTTGATGTCGGACTCCTGCAGAAGTTTGATGTCCTCTTCCCGTTTATTTTCGTGCTCGTGGTTGTCTATGCGATCCTATCACGCACTGAATGGCTTAAAGAAAAGCAGACGATCGCGTTCTTGCTCGCATTCGTGCTGGCAGTGATGACCTTATTCAGCAACATCGCAGTCAAGACCATTAATCGCATGGCACCCTGGTTTGTCCTCCTGCTCGTTTTCAGCATCCTCATCCTAATTGCCTACCAGGCGTTCGGCATCCAGGAAAAATCAATTGTTGAGACCCTCACCGGGAAGGATTACGGCGGCACGTTCGCCTACTGGGTCCTTGCATTGATGCTCATCATCGGCCTCGGCTCC
>CAYYLN010000066.1:0-4369 GCA_964472615.1 uncultured Methanosarcinales archaeon | reverse complement strand
CTAATTGAGGCAAGGTATGGATACGGTCAAACAAGGTGCTCACCGGCATCTTGACCTTGCGCGACAGTTCTGTGAGTTGAATCCGTGCATTCTGCCGCAAATGCGCAATGATCACCACATCTTCAGGTTTCATCTGAATCACCTCAGTGGGAGAGCATACGCAAACCAACAGTATATACTTTATTCATATACCATATATACTATCCTATATACTTATACGCAATAAAGCTTAAAAAGACAAACTCCTTTGTGCTTCCCATGAGGCGTAAGGTCATCAAGCTCGGCGCAAACTCCCTGCTCGTGAGTTTGCCCAGCGTATGGGTCGAAAAACACGGCATCACCAAGGGCGCTGGGCTCGCGGCTCAGGAAAAAGACGGCAAGCTTATGCTCCAGAGCACGAACGCACCAACCAACCAGAGAACCGCGATTGACATCACCAACCTGCATCCGATCGTCAAGCGCGCCCTTGGAGCATTATACAAGAAAGGGTATGATGAATTCACCATCCACTTCAATGACCACGAAGAGCTTGAGCTCGCGCACGAGGTCATCCGCGAGGAATTCACTGGCTTCGAGATCGTGCAACACGGCAAAAACCACCTGGTCGCACGCGAGATCTCCCAACCGCATCCTGACCAGTTTGATACTGTCCTACGCAGGCAATTCTTGGTCATCAAGGAGTATGCGCACGAAACCCTGACTGCTCTGGGAAACAAGGATCATGCATGGCTCAAACGCCTTGTGCTCAGGGACAAGGACGTCAACAAGCTCGCGGACTTTTGCAGACGGCTCATCAACAAACACCAAGACGCCAAGACCGGCCTGTACTTCATCGTCGAACAGCTTGAAAAAATCAGCGACCGGTACAAGGACATCAGCACGTATACGTCAGCAAAGAAAATCGTGCCGAGCAAGGCCTTGCTCCAGGCGTACAAGGACGTGAACGCATACCTTGATGATTTCTACAAATGCTTTTACCAATTCAGTCTGCCTGCCGTGAGCGCATTCGTGAGCAAGCGCCAGCAGCTCATGGCGACGCTGAACAAGCTCCACGAGCAGGTCTCGCCCCAGGAACAACGCCTGCTTTTCTGGCTCGAAGACATCACTGAGAAACTCTTTGACCTCAATGGGCCCTTGATGCTCACCCAGCTATAACGCGATGCTGACATCGCCCAGGATACTGGCAAACTTCTGTTCACCCAATTCTTGCGCATATGCTTTCGCTCGATCGATGTGGAATTGCACGGCCTTGAATTCATGATCCCGCGCGCGATAGCCTGCGAGCTCGAGATGGCGCTGCAGGGCGGCAAACCGATACTGCACGAAAAAGCGTTGATGGTCAACCGGCTTTTTGCGCGAAACAACGCGAAGATAGCGCTCAAGCGCTGCATGACATTCGGTCTCAGTAACCGGAGCAGGACCAAACTCAAGCAGACTCACCAAATCAAGCTGCACCGGAAGCTGATCCTCATGCTCAAAATCAATCGCCACGACTCTGCCGTCGTCTTCCACAAGCCAATTGCGCGGATTCGCATCCTTGTACCAACCCACTGGCGCGTCCTTCAGCTCCTGCGCAACCCGCGCACCAATCTGCAAACCTGCCTCGCGAGCCACGCGCGGAACAAAAACACGAGGCGTCTTGCCCGCGAGCTGATCATAGAACACGGTCTGCAGGCGCTTCGCGTAATACCCCTCAGCAATCGTTCTCACGTCTCCTTCTGGCGTGAGATGCATGCGCGCAAGCGCTGTTGTGGCCCGCACGAGAGCACTGCACCGGTCTTCTGGTGTTCCTATCATGAAGACATTCTCAAGCGTTCGCGACGCACCATGGAGCAGCACATGATACGCTTTGCCTTCGTGCTCCAGAAAAGCCAATGATTGCACGACGTGATTCTTGTAGTGCTGGCAAAGATCAAGTACCCTCCTGCGTTCGCGCTGCAGCCGCATACCATCGTTCGCTGCACACCGCTTGAACACGAACAAACCTCTCAGGAACTTGCCTGCGGCATACTCGAGCACCTCGTTGCGCGATTCACCCATAAGCGTGAATTGTTGCTCCCGCCCGGGATCAGCAAGAATGCTGTCAACCGCTCCCTTCCAATATCCTTGCGCGCGATGCTCGAGCGAAGAATGCTGTTCACGCAAGTGCTGCTCAAACGCGCATGCCTGTTTGGGAGCCATACGTTGAAATGCAGGCCATGCATCCAGGAGTGCTTGTGTGTACAACGCGCGCACGGCAACGTGCTCAGGCGTCGGGTGCTCGGCAGCAAACGCCTCAAGTTCATCAAATGCCGAATCAAATTTGTACTGGATGGTCTGCACCAATGCCTTTGTCAGCGTGTTCGCAGCGCTCTTCTTCCGAACCGCGAGCTCGACCTTCAAGGCAAAGAGCCCAAGAGGGAGATTGTTGATCGGATTATCAAGTTCGTCCGTGAGCGCTTCAAGCCCGCGCCTGAACTGCAGATACCCTTCCTCGTGACGACCATGCCGCAGCGCAATGACCGCGTGCGTAAGCGGAAGCGTGCGCGGGTGCGAAATGATCGGTTTCAGTTTTTCAAGCGCTGCTATCTTTGATTCGTAATTACCCGACCGCAGCCGCAGGTTGTACAATGTCCGCTTCAGGTAGTTGCGAATCCGTGGAGGCTTGACGCTTGCAACCATGTCAGAACAGATGCCTACCAAACCACCCATTGCGGTAGCCAAAGAAAGGTACCCGGTTCTCAGGATTTCTGCTTCATCAGGATAATAGAACAACAGATAGTCAATCGCCGCAATCGTTCCTGCAGTTGAGAGAAATGCAGTGCTTGCGGTCAGACTGCTGTGCTCAACCAATGCTGAGACAAGCGACGCGTGCCGTTTTCGCTTGATGAACGCAAGCCCGAGAAGCGCTGCAAGCGGAACCCCCACTAAGCCACCCCACCACAGTCCTGCAACCAACTTCCTGGATGGCGCCTCGCCAGACCTTTGGGTGGGCACATGCAGCCAATAATAGTCATATCCTTCTTCTCCCAGTCGCGCTAATTTCACTGTGTCGTTGTCGAGCCATTGGACATAGCCCTCGTTCGCGGCGCTCTGCGTGATGTTCTCCAGCGTCCTGCGCTCGACATCAAAAAGAAAGACATCCCTATTCCCTGGAGCGCTGAGGCCGTTGAACACAATGCGTTTTCCATCAGGCGACGTGTCACAGAGCACGAGGTCGAGCGCCGCATGCTCTGTCTTGACGCGCTCAGCCTGTTGCACTGCCTGGGGCGCGCGCTGCCGCAGAAAAGGCTTGGCATTCAGCCAACCAAGATAAGCGATCGCGCCGCTGATCGCAAGCATTTGCGCAGCAGCCTTGACCCGATCCCACAACCCCATAGAACAAGTATCGACGAGCTCTTTTTAAAATTGCTCACCTGCAGATCTCCAAGGTAAGCGTGATCTCAAAGCCCGGGTGCACAGGCAACGGATGCTTTTTCTGTTCACGCTCGCCAGGACACGGCTGCGTGCCGAAGTTCAGCTGCTCAACATGCGTTGCTCCTGTCATGGCAAAATGGTATTTTGTATTCCATTGCTTGAACGTCGCATCAAACATCTGCTGAATGATGCCCTGCACGTACTCGCAGGATGTCTGGTCGCCGCATTTCGTGATGCCGCCCGTAAGCGCGCAATCCTGCAACAAATCCCGCACGGAGCGTTCATTGCAATATGTTGTCGTTCCGAGCATTGTGTTCATGAAGTTCGCGGCAAGCACTGATTCCTTGGCACGCTGCACTTGCTGCTGGGGCGCCTTGAGCATCCATTGCACCGCAAAGAGCAGGCCGAGCGAGACGAGGATGATGATGATCGCCAAGCCCATGATCTCCATCTGGCCCTTACGATGACGCATACGTCGTCACCTCCATGAGGCCGAATGCGGATTGCTTGGCAACGGAATCATAGAGCAGGACTGGCGAGCGTGACTTCAAGGCCCGCACGTATTCCTCAGGTGGATGATCGTAGATGACCGTGCTCAATCCTGGTTGAGGATACACTTCAGTTATAGTGATTGTTGCATAGCCGAACAGGCCGAAATATGCTTCCTTGGCACGAGACTGTGCTTGCGTCACGGTCTGGAACGCCGCAAGCTTGAAGCGGTCAAAGCAGTTCTCGCGCTGCACGCTCACAAAACTGCAGTCAAGCTCGGGCAAGAACATTGCGCGCTGGGCTGCCTGCAAGCTCTTGAGCTGGGCCTGCTGGGCGAGCTCTTTCTTCAATGCGGATTCCTGGATGTTGAAGTAAAAGACCGCGCCGGCGATGAGCAGGAAGAAGAATATTACGAGCACGCCGATGGTCTCGAACATCTTGATCTGCGCTTTAGCCATCAGTACAGCTCCGGACAGCTCTGCAG
>CAYYLN010000065.1:942-4400 GCA_964472615.1 uncultured Methanosarcinales archaeon | reverse complement strand
TCATGGTCAACACCACAGGAAATGGCACCGCATTCAACGTGACCGTGAACGATACCTACCCAGCACAAGTCATCTTCCTCACCGCACAACCAACACCTGTGACAGGAACGAACAACACCTGGATACTTGGTAACATGACTCCTGGCACGAACATGAGCATCAACATCACCGTCTTCGTCCAAAACATCACGAACAACACCATCATCAATAACACAGCAAACATCACCTTCCAGAACGAAACAAGCCAGGCATTGCAAAACATCACCGTAACAGAAAACACAACAGTCACCGCACGACAACCGCTCTTCAACCTCAGCAACCTCACCGTCATCAAGACCGACAGCCCAGACCCCATCAACGCCAGCACGTTCCTGAACTACACTATTAATGTCACGAGCACGGGCAACGGCACCGCATACAATGTGACCGTGAACGACACCTACCCGCGACAAATCACGTTCATCAGCAGCCAACCAACAGCGTTGGCAGGTACGAACAACGCGTGGATACTCGGCAACTTGACTCAAGGAACGAACATCAGCATCAACATCACTGTTATCGTATTGAACATTACGAATGGCACAATCATCAACAACACGGCAAATGTGACCTTCCAGAACGAGACCAGCCAGGCATTGCAAAACATCACCGTAACAGAGAGTACGACAGTAGAGAGCGTGCAACTGCCAACACTGCCCCAAGGAGGAAGCAAAGGAGTAGCGGCTGGAGGCGTCGCTCCACGCATCACCCCCATCACAGAAGTACCTGCCTGTCTTGAGAACTGGGTGTGTGATGCATGGGGTCCCTGCACCAATGACAAGCGGGTGCGCACGTGCGCCGATGCCAGCAGGTGCAATACGACAGCATACCTGCCAGCAACACAGCAGAGGTGCATGAGTGGTATCGAACAACAGGTGCCTGAACCGATCACGATGAATCCCTTGCAGCTCACCATCGACCTTTTCAGGGTTTCGTTGTGGCCGCTTGTCTTCATCATTATCGGCATCATCTTCCTGACAGTGACGTACTGGAGTGTGACGCAACGGCATGCAAGGTCTGTCCCGCCACGCCTCCCGCCGAGCAGGAAATTCCATGCCCGGCTTGATCGTATCGACAAGGCATTCACCAAGCTTGACCGGCGCCCGCCTGCAGGGATCATGAAGAGAAAGAAAACATGGGCTGTGCTCCAGAGATTGCCAAAGCCAGGACAGATTCCAGAAAAGAACATCGTTCTGCCAGAGCGTGTGGTGAAGAGGCTAGAGATTGTGGTGAAGAAACCTCAATTCGTGATAGTACACCCGCCCAAAGACCGCGCGCGCTTCAACAAACAGATGAGCAAAATCGACCAGGAAATCGAGAATATTGACCGGCACCCTCCGATACACCTGAGACCACAAAAACAACTGCTGCCTGCATTGCATATCCCGCGCATGCCGCTAAAGAAGATAGTCGATACATGGGATCACCTTGACAAAAAACGCACGATTGTGGACAAGGCGGTTCCTGCGCCAGGCACAAAGACTATTCCCCCGATGGTGCAGAAGCAAAAAACATTCCACGCAATTCCAGACAAGAGTAAGAGACCGTTCTATAGCAAGCTCGACGCGATTGATAAGAAGATGGCAACGATGACGTATGACGCGCTTCCGCAAAAGATCAAGAAGTCAACGATGCCAAAACTAGTAAGGAAACCTCCAATGCCAGTTCCTGTGAAGAAGATCGTGCCACTGATCGTGATTCGTCAGCCGAAGTTTGTATTCAAACAACCGAAGGATCGTGCCGCATTCAAGAAGAAGGTCAGGAGTATTGACCACGAGCTGGAGAAGCTCGATCAGAAACTCAAAAGGAAAAGGCATTAACCAAAGCGCTTCTTGACGTATTCTTGCTGCAGAAGCAGGACATAGATGAAGACTGAGATGATGACCAGCTCGAAGAATGCGTTGATGTGGGTGGGGATGTCGATGACTCCGGCAGAGCGCAGGATGGTCAGAACTTCTTCGATGACGAAAACAACGACTGCGAAAAAGAGCAGCTTCCAAGGGAAGAGGAAGACTTTTGCCTTGGCTTCGGTCTTGAACAGCGTGAGAAAGAGCCAGATGACAGCCACCACCAATGCGAGGTTATAGTACGGTGCGACCATACCGAGCGCAATACCAACATCAACCATCAGTCATACCCCGTGGGCGCTTGGATTTGAACGATAAGCGCGGCAATGAGGAACCCGAGAATCATGCTGACGAGGACGTGCGTCAGCCACGGTGAGCTCCAGACACCAAATGTCCTGAGCGCGCCAACAGTCTCAACAATGACGAACAAAACAAGCGCCCAGATCAAGAAGCGCCACGCACGCAGCAATCGCCGCTGGCGTGCTGCCTTGAACATGCTCAATGCAATGCCGCCTGCGACAAAGGACAGGATGACTGCTCCGATCTGGCCGCTGCCGTAGACCCAGTCGTAGATAGTCAGCATACATCCTCTTTTTGGTCATTTCTGACGTGGTGGCTATTTAAATTTTTCTGCTGAGAAATGCTTTTATAGCCCAAGTGCCAATGGCGGCCTATGCGCGAGCTTTCCAGAAAAATCGCACACGTGCTCATCGGTACTGGCTGTCTTGCAGGCAGTTATGGCCTGCTGCGATGGTATGGTTCTGAAGTGCTTGACCTTGCCTTGGTCAGTGTCCTTGGACTTCTTGTTCTTTGTGATGTGCTCATCGCGGATTATGGCTGGAAGCTTCCGTTGTATCACCGGTTGCAGCGTAAGCACGAGACTGAGGGATTGCACACGGCAACGCTCGGTTTGCTGGGCAGTATCATCGCATACAAGTTCTTTGCGTTGCCCGTGGCAATCGCGGCGATTGCGATGCTGGTTTATGGTGATGCAGCAGCTGCGATTGTCGGCATGTGTACGGGAAAAACGCGGAAAAAGACTGCGCTTGGCCGTACTGCAGCAATGCTCATCGTGAGCGTTGCCATCGGTTGGTTTGTCTTCGGTTGGATTGGTGCAGTGATGGGTGTGGTCGCAACACTCGCAGAATGCCTGGTTCTGAAGATCAATGATGCGATCACGATACCGTTGTTTGCCGGTCTGGCAGGAGAAATCCTGATGCGATTATTCTTATAGCGAAGAGCATTAATTTTCGTAACTAGATAGTGCTCTTCGGTATACTCGCAGAGAACGCAATGGTATGATTATTAACGTTCTCTGCTATTACAATAAGTACTGTAAACCTGCGGCAACGACAAAGAACATTGCCCCTGCCAGGAATGCTCCTTGGAGCTTTTTCTTCTGCGCAAGAATGGAACCAGCAGGAAGACCGTACAGGAAGATCAGCGCAGCGATGACAAAGTCAAGATTTATTTGCAACGTGAGGGCATACGCTGCCGCAAGAACTGCTTGCACAAACCACCATGTGCGGAATTGCTTGAATGCAAGATGCGCGAAAAGCACTGTCAGACCAA
>CAYYLN010000065.1:0-932 GCA_964472615.1 uncultured Methanosarcinales archaeon | reverse complement strand
CATCCATTTGTGCGCGTACAAGAAGACTGCGATGATCGCGATGAAGAGAACACGCTTGGCGAGCGTGAACCACGCTCGTCCTTTGGCAAGTTCTTCCTTGACAAAGCGCCCGAGTACATACCCAATCACCGGGGAGAATGCAAGAACAAGAGTCTCAAGAAGGTTCACGGTTCCCATGCGCTGTGCCCCCACTGCACGAGCAAGTCAACGTTGAGCTCTTTCACGACCAGTGGGATGTCGCATGCTCCGTAGCAGGAACCCATCCAGATGAGCACATTCGCGCCAGTCTTCTTTTCGAGCTCATCTGCAATGCGCTTGGCTTCGGGCTTGAGACCGTCAGGCAGCTGGATGCAGACCATTTTTGCTTTGTTCTTCGTGATTTCCCCAGCGACGCGCTCTAATTCCAAGTCGTAGTCCATACGGGCCTAGCCAGATTTGAACTGGCGACCTGTCGGTTTCAGCACGCTCACGCGCTAACAGCCGACCGCTCCACCGGGCTAAGCTATAGGCCCAATACCGAGAACAAGCTCACGATGCAGTTAAAAAGCTTTTGTCTGAAGTAGAAGGTGCGGGTACGCGATAGGACTTGCGTTGCACATACGCAATGCACTGTTTCAATCCGGTAATAATGCCTTCAATATTCGTCGTTCCATGGCTTTTGAAGCCAGGGACTTCGATGCCTGCGATCAGTGCGCAGCCATAGGTGTTGGAATCACCGCGGCGTTTGGCGCGCGCGAATACGTTTTTGAGGAGGAATGCTCCGATCCACTCAAGGATCGTGCCGTGCATGATCTCGTATTTGAAGATATCACCTGCGAGTTTGACATACGCAGCTGCATCTTTCAACGTTTGGTTTCCTGATTTGCCATCAGTCACCATGACATCAACCGGTTGTTCGTTGGCTGTGCCTTTCTCCATTTCATTGAGATAGG
>CAYYLN010000064.1:365-4475 GCA_964472615.1 uncultured Methanosarcinales archaeon | reverse complement strand
ACACTCTTGGTTCTGCCCATTGGAAGGATGCCCAGAACCACCAAGCGAAGTAACATTCAATCAAATGTTTGATGGCCAGATTCTGATCCTGAAGTTCACCGATGGATTTGAGATCAAATGGCAGAAACAAGACAACCAGAAGTGGAAATACCTTCAATACAGGGACAATGCAAGGGAAGCATGGACAGATAGTTCTGACCAAGTAGAATACACCGTGAAGCAGCTCCAAGACTATTCGGGCGTCAGCGAATGGGTCTTCTCGTTCTCGCCACTATCAGAAACAACAATCACATGAGCTTATTCACCACTATTGCCAAGTCTTGGAAGGCGTTTGTCACGCACAAGAAGCTCATTCCGTTGGCAGTACTCATGGATGTGCTGTTCATTTATGGCCTGACACGATTGCATTATGAGGTCTTTAATCGTGCGAGCTCGTACGCACTCCAGCTCACCACCATGATGAGCAAGCAGGTCGAGACCCTTGCAGAGTCTGAGACCGTGCAGGAGCTCGCCATGTTGCAATCACCAGAATTCATTGCTGCATACCATGCGCTTGTCAAGTACATCCTCATCTTTACCGGCAGCGCATTCCTCGTTTGGTTGGTCGCAAAAGGTGTTGTGTGGTTCATCGCGCACAAGACTGTTGAGAAAAAGACTGATGCACGATTGTTCGCGCTCAAGTTCTTCGGCATGACGCTTTTTTGGTTTGGAGCATTCATCGCACTCACCTTGATCGCGCTCAATCTGCTTGATTATGCGCTCTTTGGCGTGTTCCCGCTCATCGGCAAGACTGCTGCGAACAGCATCGCAGTCGCGTTCTATTGGGTCCTTGCATATTTTGTCTTCATTTCCTATGCGCTCGTTCCACAGAATGCGTTCAAACGCACGTTTGTGCTTGGCTGGAAAGCATGGAGGGAGCTCCTGCCCGTGCACATCATCAGCTCGCTCATCTTCTTTGTCGCCACAACCGTTCCCATGAGCCTGGTCAAGATCAATATTTATCTCATGCTCGCGTTTGTCATTCTTGTCGCGCTGCCTGCACTCGCATGGTCGCGCGTCTTTTGGATAACTACAGTACAGAGAGTAATACGTCATGGATAGATGGGAATTGTGGCTGTTGGGAATCGTAAGCGTCATCGCACTCATCATCATGCTTACCGCAGGCAACCGCGCAATCACCGGCAGGCTCATCAATGACTGGTACTATGAAGAATTTGAGCTCGGTGACGAAGACATCCAACACGCCTACGAACTGCCGCCGCCTGCGGTGCATTATCTCACGCCTGAAACGATGACTTTTGCAGTCAACCGCATCCCTATCTACGAGTCCGGCCCGTACCATTTCATCCCCATCGAAGAGGATGACATCACCACGTATTCAGGAAGCGCAGGACCCTACCGCGCGAGCGACGTGATACACCTTCGCGGACGGCTTTGCGCGTATCCTGAGGGATTTGAGGATGTCCCGTGGCGCTGCGACCCTGTAGAGCTCGGGTTCAGCAAGAACAAGGTAACCTGGGCGCGCGGCTATGCACCTGATGAATACATCAGCTACCGGCCAGTGGGCAAGCGGGCCGTGACCGTGTGGATGCTCGTGACTGAGAACGGGGAAATCCTTGCAATAAGCCCTGCAGCATTCCTCAGAAGAGTTTCCGATTGAGGCAGAAAGATTTTCTTTTTTGAGCGTTTTTTCGAATTTTTTTCGGTATTCCTGAAAGTTCTCCTACAACTACGGCGTATTTTCCGGATTTTTTACCAAAATTGTCTTTAAGACTGCTTCCTTTCTCTTCTGCATCCCTTGGAATAAAGAAAGGGAGCCGCACTGCTGCAGTGCAGTGGTG
Source organism: uncultured Methanosarcinales archaeon (assembly GCA_964472615.1). Taxonomy (GTDB): domain Archaea; phylum Nanobdellota; class Nanobdellia; order Woesearchaeales; family ARS49; genus JAWAAW01. Next base: position 2,634 of record CAYYLN010000064.1, on the reverse strand, counting down.
CGGCTTATTGCCATGCAAACACTTGATGATGTTGTTTCGGAAATCGGAAAAAGGATCATCAACCGCGCGCCTGAGATCGAACGGGCCAAGATCGTGTACGACTGGATGCTTCAGCACATCCGGTATGATTCCTGGCGCAAGCGCGCGATTGATGACGACCTCACTTCTGGCAAGCCCTTGCGGCCAGAAGAGACCCTCCTGAACGGCAAAGGCATTTGCAGCGATCTCGCAGTGCTCTATGTCGCGATCAGCAGGCGCCTGGATCTGCCGGCATTCTATGCATACGTTGACCGCGATGAGAAGAATCAGCCAATCACACACGCCATCGCCATCATCGACCTGCCGAAGCAAGAATTGCAGGTCGATCCGGCATTGCGCATTTTCGACGCACACCATCTGTCCTACTACCTTGAAGAGCCTGACGCGCTCAAGGGACAAGCGCAGCAACCTGCGATACCGTACAGTCCCCATTCCTATCAGAAACAGAAACCATTCGGACAAAAGCTTCTCACGCCGTTTGCGGCTTTTGCGCTTTGTGGAACAGCATGGCTCATGTATGCGCTCACTGCGTCACCGCGAACGCCGAAAAACATCACGTACTTGGAAACAGAGAACACTGCGCGATTCATAACCAAGTACGGCGATGTCAGGTTCGCGATTGATGCGGATGCAAAAGCGTCCTGGAAGGAGGCATTGTTCTTCACCGAGGCGCTGAACGGCGATGCGCAGGATCCTGACCTGCTTGATGCATTGCTCAGCGCCGACAAGGATGGAGACAATACCATTCGGAAGGAAGAAGCAGAGGATGCACGAGCATTGGCACGCGGCAAGTACATCCGAGAAAAACAATAGACTCATTTTTTATGCTGCACATGTTTGAAATATTCTTTAACGTGCACAAACGGAAAGATACGCAACCCAAAGGTATTGAGGTTGAATTCTCTTTAAAGACCCTTAATCATCCTTAAGGCTCTGTGCGAACAATGAGGATAATTTCGCGTTCGAGGTGTTTGCCGGCGCAATATTCTGGATCGTGACGTTCCTGCCGTTCCAGGCCACTGCGAATGTCACGATGCGGTCGGGCTGGTTGACCGTGAAGACCGGCTCGAAATACCTCAGGCTCGGATCGCGCGCAAACCACCGCACCAGCATGCTTTCCGCAAGATCATTATCCACCAGGAATGCGCTGAATTCTGCCTGTTCCTGCATCAACACCACGGCGTACGGAATGCTTGCGTCTTCAAAGACACGGGCGTACTTGCCTGCAGGCCGGTAGACAACGAGACGGGCAGGATGTTTGCCATCCATTGTTGCTTCAAGCGACGTCAGGTTGATGCGGTATTCTGCGCATCGCACGACCACACCCTGCACTGTACACGGGTACACGGTTGACACGCGGTCAGGATTCGGCTCTGGCACGTATCCTGCTTCAGCACGTTGCGCAATCGCATCGATGAGCGGCAATTGCGCAAGCATGTCCTGCGATACGACCACGAATGCCTCAGGGGGCGTGCAATTGCTCTCATTCGCAAGTTCCTCACCACAATCAAGCAAGTGAAGGATATTCCGCGCACTTTTTTCATCAGATGCCATCAATGCCTGTGCGAGCAGGTCAAGACGCGGCGATGAGACAAGCCCGCTGTCCAGCGTGACCGGCCGTTCTGCAGCTGCCTCCCAGAGATAGCCACGTTCCCAGCCGGTCGTGATAATCGCATCAGGCCTGCTATGCGTCGCAATGTATCGCGCGGTATCAGCAATGCCGTCATGCATTTGCGGCACGATGTTTTTTTCTGCACGCACGACATTCCACATGCTGCCCACAACAATCACGCCTATCAACGCCCCTGCGGCGATGCGGGCAGCAAGCGCTGCAGGATGTTCCATGAACCAATCAAGAAGACCTTGAAGGTATCGGGCGATGATGTCTGCTGCGACAGTCATGGTCGCGAGAAGCGCAGGAAGTGCGTACAACAACGCAGGCGGTTTCACGAATGCGACCGCAGTGGTTGCCGTCGCCCACACGATGAGGAATCCCTCAAGGAACGTCGCCTTCTTCTTGACAACGCGGTACACGAGCACGCCAAAACCGCTGAGCGCGAGGATGAACAAAAAGACGCCAAACAAATCAATAAAGGAACCTGGGGTGAGCGTTTGCGCATCGAGCACTGACTGCGGGAATGTCCAAAACTTGGTGAACGCCCATCCTACAGGAAGGATGCTGAACAGCAGGAGGACGCGCTTCTTGCCATGCATTCTGCATGTCGCGACA
>CAYYLN010000064.1:0-355 GCA_964472615.1 uncultured Methanosarcinales archaeon | reverse complement strand
GGCTTGCGACAAAGGAGGGGTGCAATGCCAGCACGACGCTCGCCAGCACAGCAGGAAATGACTGCCCAGTCATCAAGCGGACGATAAAGAAGAGCAGGATCAACGAACCCAGGCCGATACCCACCGGCAGGAAAAATAATGCGCGCTCGAGCGACCAACCCGTCATCACATGCAGGATACGGTATGCGGTCGCTTGGAAGGATGCGAGTGCTGATTCTGCAGGCATTCCCAGAGGCGCCAGGCGCAATAGGTCTTGGGCGCGTTCACGGCCATCGACCACAGCCTTGGTGAGCCGATAATGATAGTAGGGATCAATGCCGAAAAAGTACGGCAACCCATCAGACCACGTCGCGTG
>CAYYLN010000063.1:3080-4749 GCA_964472615.1 uncultured Methanosarcinales archaeon | reverse complement strand
CGGCTAATAGCAAATCCAGCCTAAAAAGTTCCATTATTTGCTGGATTTGCTATAACTCGTGAAAGAAAAACACGAATCAACAAGGTAACGAATTAACTCGCGTACAAACACAATCACCTCTTTTTCCCGCGCAGGTGCCTTCGGGCGCCTGCGTGGGTTTGTCAACGAATAGCGTCAGCACTGGACATCCTCGCGCAGCACTTTTTAAGGGCAGGTTCTTGCAGGGTGATACGGCTGAGAATCCGCGCGGCAAGTGGCAGGTCACTGTTCAAGAGCTTCTCGATGAGCACGGCAAGCCGTTGTTCAAACATCGGAAATCCACCCGTCACTCGCGGAATCCACAGGATTCGCGAGTTCATCGGCAACACCGGTTGCCGAGATATTGACTGGCGGATTACTTCGTAAACCACAATTGGGTGGATTTCCGAGTGTGCTCAAGTGTCGGAAACCAGAGGTTTCCGAGCATGTCTCGCCAGCAAGGCTGACGACGAACTTGACAATGCGCGCATTGCCAAGTCTCGGCAATGTCGCACATTGCCGACAAACCACCACAATCATGCCACCAGTCTGAGCGACCGAGCATAGCGAGGGAGCGGAGACTGGTGGTTCTTGACAGTGACCAGACGCATCCCAGAACTGCACGTCGCTGAAACATTGTTCTTCCGCTCCAAGAAAGAAGTGCATGAGAAAATCGATGAATGGTTACGCTAGCAATTCGATTTTTGCACGCAGCGCCTCGACGAGCTCCGGCTGCTGGAACTGATAGACGTCAGGAACACCAAGTGCCACGAGGCGTTTACGCATGCATTCTTGCGGGAAGCGTTTCACCAGCTCCTCGCGCTGGTGTTCTTCCATCACGGCGATCACGTCAGCCCAGGCAAGGTCATCTGCCGAAACCGGCTGCTCGCTATACACGCCAGCGAACCGCGTTTCAAACTCACCCTGGAACAGCTGTGCAGCAGTCCTGCTTCTATGCTTCCCCTGATTGCAGACGAACAAAACCTTCATAAGGGTGATGAACGAAGCAGTCCATAAATACTTTGCGGAGCACCATGCCCATCATCCTCCACGTTGACCTGGATGCATTCTATGCTTCGGTCGAAGAACGCGAACATCCTGAATACAAGGGAAAGCCGTTGGTGGTTGGGGCAGATCCCAAGGGAGGGGCTGGACGAGGAGTTGTTTCGACGTGTAATTATGCTGCCCGGAAGTTCGGCATCAGGTCAGCAATGCCTATCTCTCTCGCATACCGCAAGTGCCCTGATGCCATTTTCGTGCCGGTGAATATGGAACTCTATGTTGTGGTTTCTGGCAAGGTCATGCAGATTCTCAGAAAATACGCAGACAAATTCGAACAGGTTTCTGTCGATGAAGCGTACCTTGACGTTTCACGGCTCAAAAGCTATGAACAAGCCAAAGGGCTCGCGATCGGCATCAAGAAAGAAGTCCTCAAGCAAGAAGGGCTCACCTGTTCTGTCGGCATCGGGCCAAACAAGCTCATCGCGAAAGTCGCATCGGACTACAAAAAACCTGATGGACTCACCGTGGTGCCGCTAGGAGAGGTCTGGGATTTTCTCAGCCCGCAAAGCGTCAGGATGCTCAGGGGCGTTGGCCCCAAGACCGAAGCAATCCTCAACCGGCTCGGCATCAAGACCGTCAGCAACCTGCG
>CAYYLN010000063.1:0-3070 GCA_964472615.1 uncultured Methanosarcinales archaeon | reverse complement strand
GCGCAGAATATCCAAGGAACAGCTTGTCGAGGACTTTGGCGCGTTCGGAGAAAGCCTGCACGAGCAGGCCCGCGGCAAGTATTTCGAGGAGCTTGTGGAAGACTGGGAGATCAAGAGCATTGGCAGGCAGACCACGTTTGAAGAAGATACCAAGGACAAGAAGTTCCTGCTCGAAACCATGGACGGCTTGATACAAGAGGTCTGGGACGACGTGAAAAGAGAAGGAGTATCCTTCAAGACCGTCACGGTGAAAGTCCGTTACTCAGATTTTGCCACGTACACCAAGCAGAAGAGCCTCATCGATCACGTCAACAACATTGAGGCAATCCAGAATATCGCCACAGAAATCCTCGAAGGATTCCTCAAGGATCCCCGAAAGATACGGCTCATCGGCGTGAGCGTACATCAATTGCGACGATGACGTCGTTCCTTTCGGTCCTGTTGCAACAATCCCCAGATCGCAGCAGAGACCCAGCCGATCAGCAGGCCGAGCAGGACCCACTCGATGTGCGGCTTGAGGATCCTCCACACGCCGATTTCTGCAGGCTTCTTCTTCGGGAAATAGATGTCCAGGTTGGATAATTCAAGCGCGTATTCGGCGAACAGCAACGCAGACGTCTTATCGAGGTCTTTCAGCGAGTTCGCATATTCATAATAGCTATAGCCGATGATAGGGAAGATGCCCTTCTGCTGGCTCTTGATGATCGCTTCGCGCACAATGCCCAGCTTTAATGCAACAAGATCATCCAGTGCTCGCTCTTCAACGCCAACAAGACTGAGAATGACATCAGCTTCTGCCTTTGCCTTCGATGCTTTATATAAGCAGAGCGTGTAATTGCCCGATGAAAGATCCTTGTATGTTTTGTCCAGATCACGCCGTGTATCACTCAAGCCTGTTGGCAAGAACGAACGGACATAATTGATGCGCTCCTCTGCCTCGCTCATTTTGGCAACGCAGGAATCACGCAGGTTCTCAGTATTAATCACGAACCGCTTGTCCTCGCCATCGAAGAACCGCGCCCAGGTGATCGCGGAGAAATACCGTTCCTCAGCATACGCGCGCCGTTCTGCATGCGCCTTGGTCTCGTTCAGCTTGCCCACGATCTCCCCAAACGTATCCTCAACCTCAAGCAGCCGTTCCTTCACCGCCATATACGTCTGCAGGTCGGTAATCGTGCTCACGTTGCGCGCATCGACTTTGCGCGAATAATTCGCCGCCTTGCTCCTGATCTCGAGCAACGCCTTGGCGATCTGGTTCGTATTCCACGAACGCTGCAACGCCAAGGCGCGCATCAACTGCACACTGCTCCGGAAGCAGAACGATGCAGACGCATAATATTGGTCGGTCGCGAACGCGTCCTGGGCACGCGCAGTCATATTTGTCGCGCTCATCTCCAAATCAGTGGTATTTGAACGGTTCGTGCGACGCTCAGACAACAAGTGCTTGATTTCCTTGGTGCGATCGCACAAATCAATCGCGATTTGCTCCATGGTTTCACGATACCGCGGCTCGATTACGAGCTCTGCCGTTGCCTTGGGGAACTCTTTGCCCGAGTATTCGTGCAGCGCATCAAGCAAGGTCGAGACCTCGATCACCTCGAGGCCAAGCTCCTTGCCATAGGCGATCAGGTCTGTGGTCTGGTTCGTCTTCGTATCATTGAACATGCGTGTGCCGTGCGGGATGAGTACGCGCTTCATGCCTGTTTCTGCAGCGGCAGCGATCTTGTCCTTGATCCCGCCCACCGGTCCGATGACGCCTCCGGAATTGATCGTGCCGGTGATCGCAGTATCATTCCTGAGCCCAAGCTCCGCAACCAACGAAGCCGCGAGCACCGCTGCCGCAGAGCCTGCGCTCGGTCCGCCGACAATGCCCGGCATGGCGCGGATCGTGAAGAAGAAATCCCTGTCCGAACAGTCGATATTCAGCTCCTTGCACGCGATCTGCTGTGCGAATCGCATCGAGATCTGTGTGGTGATCTTGGTCAGCGGGAAGGTCTCGAGGAATACGCGATTGTTTCCTTCCTCGACACGCAAGTCGAGATCTGCAACCAGACCCTCAGTGCTACCGTCCGAGCGTTCGCTCAACGCGAGCAATTTGATGGTTCCTTCGTCTGCAACGACTGCCGGAACAAACAGCAGACTGATCCCCCACGCCAGCCATTTCATCGTCGTAAGAAACCACAACGTGCTATTTAAGACTTGCGAAGCCTACGCTTTCTTCGTCTTCTTGACCCGCGTTTTCTTTGGCTTTGCTCCCTTGGCAAGTGCCTCCTTGTTCTTCAGCGGCAAGACTTCGCTTTCATCCTTACTTGAGGAACGCCCGCGGGCGTTCTCAAGTTCATCGGAAATCGGCTGATTTCCGAGTGTGCTCGGCGGCTTTGTCGCCGACACATCGACAATCTCCGATTGTCGAGACTTCCTTTTGACGATGTAGTGGCATTTGGGGAATTTGTTGCAGGCAGCGAACTGGCCGTACACGCTCTTGCGGAGCACGAGCTCGCCCTCGCTGCACTTCGGGCACTTCTGGCCGGCTTCGAACGGGATCTTCTTGCTCGGACAATCCGGATTGATGCAGACCTGCTGCGGTCGCTTGGCCTTGCGAATCATCAGGATCATCGGGTACTTGCAATGCGGGCAGGAATCCTTGGTGACTTCCACCAAGCCGGTTGCAGGCAGTTTGAAGGTGGTCTTGCAGTCAGGATACTTGTTGCATGCCGCAAACCTGCCGAACTTGCCCTTGCGCAGGACAATCTCGCCCTTCTTGCAGACCGGGCACGGGCCGATCGTGGTCATTGCGGCGCGGGTCTCGGTAAACGTGCTGCGCAGTTCCTCACCGACGATCTTCTCCTTCTTCTTGAAGTCGCCGAGGACCTCGAGCAGCACATGCTTCGCCTCGGTGAGCACTTGTTCCTTCTTATTGGACCGCTCACGGATGGAGTCCATATCCAACTCAAAGTGCCGCGTCAATTCCTCATCGATGATCTTCGGAACATATTTCTCAAGGATGTCAATGACGCGGATGCCGAAATCCGTCGCAGTAATCGGTTCGCCGAGCACATAATTGCGCCGG
>CAYYLN010000062.1:0-4895 GCA_964472615.1 uncultured Methanosarcinales archaeon | reverse complement strand
CTTCTTTCTTCTTAACTGGTATCGGAACAGGCTTGGTCTTGACGGTCTTCGTAATGCGAGAAAGCTCTGCCACCGAGCCCGTGAGCTCGGGAAGCACTTTTTGGAAGACTTTTTCCATGGCCTTGATCTCCGTACCCACGTCAAGCAAATTCTTGTCGTACTCAGAGATCTTGCTCACAATCGCCTTGTGTAAGTTATCGAGGTCTGCCTTGATGTCTGCGATCGCCTGGTCATACTTGTCCAATCGCGATGTCGTCGCGTCCTTCCACTCATTGACCTTGCCGAGTTCGCGCGTGAACTCATGCCACTTTTCCTCAACAATAGATTCTGCGAGCTCTTCAAAACCTTTTGGCGGTTCGGTTGGAGTACCACTCATCAGGGCGGTCGGAGATTCAGGGCTGGACGTCATCGGCATCGGCTCGACTCCCCCACGTGATTCTGCCTGGGCAAGCGCATCATAGATCTGCTGCGGTTGATGGCCTTGACGTTGGAGCGTATCAACAATCTGATTACTGGTCATCCCCCGCTGCTGCATCGCAATAGCCTGCTCGACCGGAATCTCAGGAGGCATCGGGCCAGGCACCGGCATGCCTACCGGATACGGATAGCCCACCAGCGGTGCGGCTTGTGCAACTGCAGGTTTTCTCTTGAAGATGTCTAAGATTCCCATGCTGCCTCTTTTGTCGGAAACCTGCTCGGCGATTGACTTCTTAAATGTTTTGGTCTTCTGGCGAGGGGGATTTGCCTTCTTCCACGACCTCGCGCGCGATCTTCTCGGCGTATTCTGCGGTCACGAACTTGACTGGATCCCAGAGTTCGATATACCGCCGCATGACATCAATATCGGTCTTCCGCGCAGTCAACCTGAGCTCCTTGATGATTGTGATTACACGATCCTCGACTTCTGCAAGCGTATGGCGAAGCTCGTCAATCTCCTCATTGGAAATCTTGAGATCATTGAGCACTTTCTTGTGGTTCGTGAGCATATTCTGCTCGATGAAGAGCATTTTCTTGCGGAACTCATTCAAGCGTTCTTCAGAAACCCGGATCCTCGCCGCGAGGCCGTTGAGCTGCTCGGTCAGGCCGGTGACTTCCGGGCTGGGCCCTGGCGCGGACTTCGTGCCGCCGAAAAGGCCTTTCCGCTCAGGAGGCGCAGGTGTCGGTCCGCACGGCGACGGGCCGCCGAGCGCAAGGGCTTCATCAGCCATACGACGTGCAAAGGAAGAGGTGGTTCTTTAATGTTGCGGTGCTCTCCAACAATAGTCAATTATATGATAAAATATATCTATTGTTATTTACTAAGATAAAAAAACACAAACTATATAAAATCATATAGTGCTGAAGCCATCCGAAGTGATGAAAATCCACAGATACTTGAGGAATGCGCAGCATTCTCAAGTTCATCGACAATCTCCGATTGTCGAGATTTCGGCATCGTCGCCAAACCCGGCGAGCGAAGCGAGACTTGAGCAACGCTGCGCGTTGTCAAGTTCGTCGCCAAGCTTCGCTTGGCGAGATGTCGAGTACGGGGGTTTGGCGAGATGAAAAAACCAATCTCTGCGACCATCGAAGATGACCTGATCACGTGGATCGAGAAGAAACTCTCCAAGGAACGCACCAAGTACCGGAATAAGTCACACCTCATTGAGATCGCGCTGGAACGCCTACGCGAGGAGGAGGACTGATGCCGGACAGCCGCTGCGGTTCCTATGAAACCATCCGCGAAGGGGAAGATGTCACGATCCGAATCGATTGCGAACAATGCCCATTTTTCCCTTCCATCGAAGATGATGGCAGGGTCATGGCACTGGCTATTGAGATTCTCGCGGAAGCAGGAACAGCGACGAAACTCATTTTCGTGCAGAAACGCGATTATGAATACGATTACAACCAGACCTCAATGCTCCTCGAGATCTCCAAACTTTTCCGCCAATTGAGCAAGGAACGATTATCCGTCGGCCTGCTTGCGGATCCTGTCTCGCGACGTTTTGTCGATGCAAAATATACCGAACTCCAGAACATAATCCACCGTTCTCTGAAATCCGACCCCCTTGGCGCCTATGTCGAGCTGGTACGCATCGCCCGCCGGGAACGGACCCAGCTCGAACAGGGCGTCATACTTCGAGAAGGTGTACCCAGTATCCAAACCTTCTTGGGCTTGGTCGAGACCTTGATCAGCCGTCTGGAAAAGACGCGCCTGATCACCTTGGCCAAGCCCACCCTGGCGGGTTATACGCTGGGCGATCGCGAACCTTATCGCCGAATCTTCTCCCCGCTCGTCAAGCCGGACTTCATGTTCACCAAGCTCCAGGCGAGCTATCCTGCAGAAGGAGAAGAAATCGGCGGCTATCAGGTCGGGGAAAGCGAAGTCACCATCTTCTCCATCCCTGAGACCGTGCAATACCTGTACCATTTATCACCGCCTGAATTCAAGCTCTCCGAAGAGAAATACGAGCTGCTCGATGCGGCGCGTAAGATCCTGGCAGAACATAAGCCCAAACGGAGCGAATTCATCGATCCTGAGCGCATGCGCCAAGTCTTCACCAATGTCGGCATGGATCTCATTGAAGAGCTTGCCGGTTATCGCAACATGCGCCTGCGTGAAAAAGAACTCGACGAGCTCACGAAGATCCTGGTCCGCTACACGGTCGGCTTCGGCCTGGTCGAGAACCTGCTTGAAGATGAGAACGTGCAGGACATCACGATCAACAGCCCGATGGGCCGCACGCCCATTTTCATCGTCCACGGCGAGTATGGCGACTGCATGACCAACATCATGCCCACAAACACAGAAGCAGAAAGTTGGGCATCCAAACTCAGGATGATTTCAGGCAGGCCATTGGACGAGGCAAACCCCATCCTCGACACCGAGCTCGTGCTGCCGACCGCGCGCGCAAGGGTCGCGGCGATCACCGCACCGCTCAATCCCTCAGGACTCGCATATGCCTTGCGCAGGCACCGCGACAAGCCCTGGACCCTTCCCCTCTTCATCAAGACACGCATGATCACCCCCCTTGCTGCAGGCATCCTGAGTTTCCTTGTGGATGGAGCACGCACGATGCTCGTCGCAGGAACCAGGAGCGCAGGAAAGACCTCATTCCTCGGCGCGATCATGATCGAAATCATGCGCAAGGGCCGCATCGTCACGATCGAAGACACTCTCGAACTGCCCGTCGATGCGCTCAGGAAACTCAATTACAACATCCAGAGCATGAAAGTCGCGAGCGCACTCACGCGCGGCACGAACGAAGTCAGCGCAGACGAAGGCATTAGAACGACTTTGCGTCTCGGCGATTCCTCATTGATCGTTGGGGAAGTGCGTAGCGTGGAGGCAAAAGCGCTCTATGAAGCCATGCGTGTTGGCGCTCTCGCGAATGTCGTGGCTGGCACGATCCACGGCGACAGCCCGTACGGTGTCTTTGACCGTGTTGTGAACGACTTGGGAGTCCCGAGAACATCATTCAAGGCAACCGATGTCCTCGTTGTCGCGAATCCCGTGCGTTCACCTGATGGCTTGCACCGGTTCAGGCGCATCACCCAGATCACTGAGGTCAGGAAGAAATGGGAACAGGACCCGCTTACCGAAGGCGGATTCGTCGACCTGATGAAGTATGACAGCAAGGACGACATGCTCCAACCAAGCCGGGACCTGCTCGCCGGCGACAGCGATGTCATCAAGTCCATCGCGGCGAGCGTGCGTGAATGGTCAGGCAACTGGGAAGCGGTCTGGGACAACATCCTGCTCCGGGCAAACGTCAAGCAGGAACTCGTGAACCTCTCCAACAAGCTCCAAAAGCCAGAACTCCTCGAAGCGGACTTCGCCGTGCTGGCAAACGACGAATTCCACCGCATCAGCGAACGCATCCGTGAGGATGTCGGAGCATTGGACAGCAAGCGCATCTTCGCCGAATGGATCGAATGGCTCAAGCGCGCAGTCAAGAAACCGATGATCATCACATGAACGGACTCCCCCAGGACCTGGTGCAGCGGTATAAACAGAAGCTCCAGCAACAGCTCGAGCTCTCCTCGATCGAACCCAGTCCTGTAATGAGCAGGGAATACCAGGCGTTCAAACAGGAAGCGATGCCCGGGCACATGAGCATGTACGAAAAGGCCTGCGTCTTCGCGGGAAAGCTGTTCAAGATCCGTGTCGAGCCAAAACGCGCGCAGCAATTGCAGGAAGCCATTGACATCTGCCACCTCACCATCACACCCTCACAGGTCATCGCATTCAGCATCGTGTTCCCGCTCGCGGTCATGATCCTCGGCACGGCAATGAGCCTGCTTTTCCTGAACTCGCTCTTCTTCACACTCTTCTTCCTCGCGACCGGCGTCTCCTTGATGTTTGTGTTCAACAAGTATCCCATCTTCATTGCGAACAACTGGCGCATGAAAGCAAGCAACCAGATGGTGTTATGCGTGTTCTACGTCGTGACGTACATGCGCCACACGAGCAACCTCGAACTCGCCATCGAATTCGCATCCGAACACCTGACACCACCCCTTGCGCTCGACCTGAAAAAGATCCTGTGGGATGTCGAGACGCAAAAATACGAGAGCGTCAAGGAAAGCCTTGAGATGTACTTGGAAAGCTGGCGGCAATGGAACAATGAATTTGTTGAGTCGTTCCACCTTGTCATGAGCTCGTTGTACGAAGGCTCGGAAGAACGCAGACTCAGCTTGCTGGACAAGTCCTTGGACGTCATCCTTGACGAGACGTATGAGCGCATGCTCCACTATGCGCAAAACCTCAAGGGACCCATTACGATGCTCCACATGCTCGGCATCATCCTGCCCATCCTCGGCCTGGTTATCCTACCGTTGGTCGTGAGTTTCATGCAAGGCGTCGCGTGGTATCATATCGCAACACTCTATAACGTCATCCTTCCGGTCTT
>CAYYLN010000061.1:2647-4931 GCA_964472615.1 uncultured Methanosarcinales archaeon | reverse complement strand
TTCATCCGCACGAGCCAAAGCAGGCACGCAAAAGTCTGCAAACACATCTTCCAGACGGTGCTTGACAAAGGATTGATCTTCAAAGGAACATACGAAGGGCTGTATTGTTCTGGCTGCGAGGCCTTTTACACCGAGAAAGACCTGGTGAACGGCTTCTGCCCTGCGCACCAGAAAGCTCCTGACAAAGTCAGTGAGGAATCATATTTCTTTAAGCTCAGCCAATTCCAGGATTTTTTGCTCAAGCACTTCGAAAGCAATCCAAGTTTCCTATTGCCCGAATTCCGAAGGAACGAGATCGTCTACCGGCTCAAGGAAGGGCTAAAAGACCTGAGCGTAAGCAGGAAAACCATCAAATGGGGAATCTCCCTGCCGAATGACAAGAGTCACGTTATCTATGTCTGGTTTGACGCGTTGCTAAATTATATCTCCGCGTTAGGTTATCCTGGGGGCAGGAAATTCAAGAAATACTGGCCTGCAAACGTGCACATCATTGGCAAAGACATTGCCTGGTTTCACACGATCATCTGGCCCGCAATCCTGCACGCCGCAGGAATCCCGCTGCCCAAAGTCGTGCACACGCACGGCTGGGTACAGGTTAGCGGCGAAAAACTCTCCAAGAGCATCGGAACAGTTGTTGATCCGATCGCGCTCGTGGACACGTACGGCGCTGACGCGGTCAGGCACTTCTTCCTGCGCGAAATCCCTGCAGGAGCAGACGGTGATTTCAGCGAGCAGGCATTGATTGAACGCGCGAACGCTGATCTTGGTGACACGCTCGGCAACCTCCTGCAGCGCACGAGCGTGCTCGTGCACAAGCACTTCCAAGGCCAGATCCCCAAGCCCGGCAGGTTCACCAAGGAAGACAAAGCCCTGATCGCGCACGCAAATAAGGTCTTCGCAGAAGCTGATGCGCTTATCAAGAAATTCGAGTGGCACAAGGCAGTCGAGACCATTTGGAACTTCGCGCATGCGTGCAACAAGTACGTGAATGATCAACACCCGTGGGACATCGCTGACCAGCAGCGCCTTGCGACCGTGCTGTACGTGGCGGTCGAGAGCCTTTGTCTGCTCAGCGTGCTCACCTGGCCGTTCATCCCGGCAAGCGCAGAACACATCGCTACGCAGCTCGGGCAGAACGTACGCAAGTTCACGCAAGCGAAATTCAAGCGCTCGACCAAGGGAACGCTTGCGCAACCAGTGATCCTGTTCAAGAAGATTGAGGCAGGGACGGCTTTGCAGGGCATGCTCCAAAAAGCAGAACCGACTGCCGCTGAAGTCGAGCCCTTCCGCAAGCTCATGCTGCGCGTGGCAGTCGTTGAGGACGTGCAGCCGCACCCGAACGCAGACAAGCTGTATGTCTTGAAGATCAATCTTGGAACCGAGAAGCGCCAACTCGTCGCAGGCATCCGCGCCCACTACCAACCGGACCAGCTCAAAGGCAAGCACGTTATTGTCGTTGCAAACCTGAAGCCCGCACATCTGCGCAGTGTCGAAAGCCAAGGTATGCTCCTCGCGGCACAGCTCGGCAGCGAGGTCAAGGTTCTCGAGGCGTCGAAGTCAGCGCCCGGCAGCGACGCCTTCGTTGAAGGCATCCCGTGCGAGCACGACCAAATCACGATCGATGACTTTGCAAAGGTCAAACTCACGACCAAAGGCGGCAAAGTCGTGTACAAGGGCAAGGTCTTGAAAACCAGGACCGAAGACGTCACGGTTGCGCTTGGCGACAACGCGACCATCCGATAATGCCCCCTGACATCTCTAGTCCAGCACAACAAAGCTTAAATATCGTTTGCCATTCTTGAAGAGTAACAGTGATGTACTATTCCAAAGGGGGTTATTGCGCATGGCGAAAACACAGGTGATTCAAGTTCTTGCAGTGATGGTTTTCATGTTCGTTGTCGCAGGATGCGCACAGCTCCTGCCACCCGGGCTAAATATTTCGACAGGCCCGACGGCAGGACTCTCTGTAGGCGTGGAACAACATGATGAAACTGATGAAGACCTTGTACTCCTGGATGAAGCTACTGAGACTGTGGAAGACGTCGAAGAATCCCCTGCAGAGCCTCCTGCAACCACGACCGCAGCTCCTACAGATGCGCTCCCACGCAAGATTGTCGTGGAAGGCGATCTCGTGAGCTTCCCAAACTTGCAAGCAACCGACCCTGATGGCGACAAGATCACGTACGCGTTCACACCCCCGCTCGACACCTCAGCCAGGTGGCAGACCAAGGTCGGTGATGCCGGTGACTACCGCGTCACCATCATGCCAAGCGACGGCAAAACC
>CAYYLN010000061.1:0-2637 GCA_964472615.1 uncultured Methanosarcinales archaeon | reverse complement strand
CAGCCAGATCGTGATCGTCCAAGTCAACCCGAAGAACCAGCCACCCCGGATCCAGCTGGCAAGCAAGGAAATCACGATCAAAGAAGGAGAAACCGTCACGCTTGCACCGCAGGTCACTGACCCTGACGGCGACAAGGTCACGGTGAGCTTTGATGGCTGGATGACTGGGCCCGCGCGCACGACCGGCTTCACTGATGCAGGCGTGCACGAGGTCGAAGTTATCGCGTCCGATGGGCAATCCACCGTGCGCGAGCAACTGCGCGTTGTTGTCGAGAACATGAACCGTTTGCCGGTCATCAACAAGATCGAAGACGTCATCATCAAGGAAGGCGACAAGATCACGGTGAATCCGGCCGCAAACGATCCGGATGGCGACAAGGTCACCTTTACCTTCAGCTCGCCGCTGAACCCTGATGGAACGTGGAAGACGGCAAAGAAAGATGTGGGCAAGTACCGCGTCACGGTGGTCGCCAATGACGGCTCGGCCACTGCAACGACCAGCTTCCTCGTTGTCGTCGAATCGCTCAACAGCGCACCCGTCATCCAGCTTGCCGACCTCATTACGGTTGAGGAAGGGCAAACCGTCACGCTGTCGCCCATTATCACTGATCCTGAAGGCGATGAGCTCACCATCACGTACATGGGCTGGATGAGCAGCAACACGTACACGACCACCTACGAGGACAGTGGATCGCACCTCGTCACGCTCACGGCCAGCGACGGCATCAACACCGTCAAGAAGGACACGACCGTGATGGTCAACGACGTGAACAGGCCTCCCAGCTTCGGCTCAGGAGCATTCAGCTAAACACTTTTTGATTTTTCTTTATATCCATATTCGGGTCGCTTCGCGACAAAACACTCGCTCACTCGTTCAGCGATCTCCGTCGGCTCATTCGTTCGCTCGGGAATCATAGCATTCCAGCACAACTAACCATATATACGCAAAGTACTTTTCCCGCGACATGCTTCTGCACTCCCTGCGCCTCAAGAACATCCGCAGCTATATCGATGAGCAGATTGATTTTCCGCAAGGTATCGTGCTGCTCGCAGGCGACATCGGTGCAGGAAAGTCCACCATTCTTCTCGCGATTGAATTTGCATTGTTTGGATTGCTGCGTAGCGATCTTTCCGGTGCGGCCTTGTTGCGCAATGGCGCGCGTGAAGGCCTTGTCGAGTTTACGTTCGAGCTCAATGACAAAGCATGCACCGTCGGACGAACGCTCAAGCGCACCAAGACCAGTATCGAACAAGATGCCGGATACATTGTTGAAGAAGGATTGCGGCGCGAAGCGACCGCCATCGAGCTCAAAACCGCGGTCTTGAATCTGCTTGGTTACCCTTTAGATCTCGTCACGAAAAGCAAGAGCATGATTTATCGCTACACCGTCTATACCCCGCAAGAAGAAATGAAAAAAATCATTCTTGACGATAACGATGCACGTTTGACAATCTTACGCAAAGTGTTTGACATCGAGAAATACCGCAGGATCAGCGACCATGCAAGCATGTACGCGAAACTCTTGCGCGAACGCAAGCGCGTGTACGAAGGCCAATTGGTTGACGAACCTGCCAAAAAACAGCAGCTGCAGGAAAAGCAGCAGCAGGCAAGAACGATCCAGCAGTCCTTGCTCGCCATCCAGCCCCGGCTCGATGATGCCCGCCAGGCAGTCGCGCAGCACAAAGCGATTGTGGAACGCCTGGAAGCAGAGCGCATTGTCCTTGCCCAACACCGTGCCACACTCGAAGCCGCAGGCACTGAACTCAAAACGCTCAATCATCACCGCAGCCAACTCCAGTCTGAGCTTGCGCAGGTGCAGAGCATACTTGCGCAAGGCGCACCACCTGTACCACCTGCGCTTCAGGATATCACGCAGACACTTCGCGAGAAACAAAACAAACTCGCGAGCGTGGAGCAAGAGCTCCAAACACACATTGCTGCGCGCGCCGAACTCACTACCCTCCGCGCGATAAGCGAAGAAACGATCACGAAGATTTTGGCACTCAACGAATGCCCCCTCTGCATGCAACCGGTCGAAGAGACGCATAAGCACGCACTCGCGGAGAAGGAGCAACGCAAGGCTTCCACATTCCTCACCCAGCACGCCCATGCCGAAGAAGCGCTGCGCAAAAACGAGCGTGTCAAAAAGCTTCTCCTGCAGGAAATCCAGACACTTCAACAGCAACAAGCGACGAGCAACGAAGCGCACCTGCGCTACCAGCACTATCGCCACCACGTGCAGCGCCACCAGCAACTCGAAAGCACACTTGCCCAGTTGCAGCAGGCTCTTGCTGCTGCAGAAACGCGCAAACAGCAGGCAGTGACCGTGCTCCAAGGCGCGAACGCGCTCGAGACACGCTTCCTTGCCGAGAAGCAGAAGCGCGATGCAGTCCTGCAGCAAGAACAGGCCCTTATCGTCGAGCGCGCCAAACTGCGTGAACACGCAAAGCACCTGGGTGACATGATCGCGTTGCTCGAACATGATCTCGCAGCAAAACAACAGGCACGCGCACAATTCGACAAGCTCGGCGTGCTCCACCAATGGGTCGATATGTTCTTCACCAACCTCATGGCCACCATGGAAAAACACGTCTTCACCAAGGTCTATCATGATTTCAACAGCCTTTTCCAGCACT
>CAYYLN010000060.1:331-5142 GCA_964472615.1 uncultured Methanosarcinales archaeon | reverse complement strand
ATTGCCTTTTTTGTTCATGATTGACACATTTGCCCTCTCAGCGACACACACATTCTGTAATCACTTGACGATAACAATAGGTTTATAAAACGCAAAGCCATATGCTGTTGAAAAGAGAGGATCGCTCATGAACGTTGATACAGGAAAATTACGCGGCATTCTCCGCGCCATCGCGAAGCAGGTACGCACCGAAGACAATGCCAAGCTCGACGATATCAAGACCATTGCGGGCTTTGATGTCTCCTTCTTTGGCGATAAGGCAGTCTGCGCCGCAGTCGTGCTTGACTTCAAGAGCATGACCGTGCTGGAGCGCAAATACCTCTTGACAAAGGCAGACGTGCCGTATATTCCTGGCTTCCTGTCCTTCCGCGAGGGGCCTGCCATCCTGCAGACGTATTACGACGTAGAGCACGATCCAGACATCGTGATGGTCGACGGGCATGGCATTGCCCACCCGCTCCGGGCAGGTCTTGCCAGTTACGTCGGTGTCGAGCTGGGCAAGCCGTGCATCGGCGTGGCCAAAAGCCTGCTCATCGGCGAGATTGTCAACGACAAGGTCATGATTGGCGATGAGGTGCGGGGAAAGCTGGTAAAGACCAAAGAGCATGCCAAGCCCTTGATCGTGTCACCTGGTCATCTCGTGTCCTTGGATACTGCTGTAGCAATCGTCAAGAAATGCATGCTCCCACCGCATAAGCTGCCTGAGCCGTTACATCAAGCCCACCGCTTTGCAGACAAGATGGCAGAGCAATATCAGGAACCGAAGAAGTCAAAATAAAAAGAAAAAAAGCTCAGTACACGTACGTCTTGCGCGGCACCCAGCCCCAGTAGGTCGTGGCCTTCCGATACGGGTTATAGGGTCCTGAGCTGTACCTGACCTGCTTGGCAAGCTCAGACGAGAGCTTGACGTCTTGAGACGCACTTTGTTCAGTCTGCTGTTGGGCAGTCTGACGTTGCTTCTCGAGCATCTCTGCAAGAGCATTTTCACGCTCTTGCGTCAACTGGGCAGTCTGCTGCAGGCTATCAGTCATGGCCTGTTTCTCTGCCAGTTCAATGGCGAGAGCTTCAGCTTCCATGGCCTTTTCTGCATAGGCCTCGTTGATGCTGTCGAACGCCTCAACGCTGTACACGGTTGCGGTCACCAAGGCGACCGAGATAAACGTGATCAGCATGAGCAAGGCGCTGTTAACGTTCTTGTGGATAAAAGTCATTGTGCACCCCTTGAATGTAACCACTATAAAGTAGCACTAATATTTAAACTTTTTGGTTTCCTGAAGGGACTGGGACAAAAAAGTCATAGAGGGCGTTATAGCCTGCGTAGGCCTTTTTTCAGGCATTTTAACCTCAAGAAATCAGCGTTTTGGGGGCGGTAATGCCAATGCTCTTTAGCTTACGATGCAGCACTTCATACCGCAGGCGTGCCTTTTTCGCCGCCTCAACAACGGTCGTGCTTTCCTTCATGAGCTGACGAAAGTAGGCGTATTCAAATGCTTGTTCTGCCGCTTTGAGGGTTAAATGCTCTTCAGGCAATTCTTTTGTGATGTCATCGGAAATGGCCTCTGCTTGCGCCGAGAATGCATTATACTTGATGGGGTTTAACGCAGCCCGATAGTTCTCAAGGACGTTCTGCAGGATCCCCTGCACCGTGGCCTGGCGGATGTCGCCGACTGCTGTTTGCGGACTCGCAACCATATGGTGATTGCGAGCGTACTGCGGCTGGGCGTCCTTTCGGAATGTTGTCGTCGGGACACGCAAGGACAAAACAAGGCGGTGGATGCTCCTGCGGTCAATGCCGGCCACGTCTGCTGCCGTCGAGATATTGCCGAGGTGCTGGTGCAGGAGCCGCATCAGGTAAGCGCGCTTGAAGGCTTTCTTGGCTGCCTTGAAGGGCAGCTTGCTGTCAATCGGGATGTCCAGGAGCGTCGAGCGCTTGAGCTGGTCAGTGATGTCTGCCTCAATATCCGACACGCGGATGCCGAGGTATTTCTGCATCGCTTGTTCTACGATCGGCTTGACTTTAGCGTCGATAACAGCATCGTGCGGCAGATTCATAGTAACTGCTTAGTGACAACTTCTATATTAATGTTATGATTTTTTTGTCTCAGAAGACGAAAAGAACACTACGGGCCCTGAGGGATTTGAACCCTCGGCCATTCGGTTTCTGCGCATGATGCGTAAGAGCCGAATGCTCTGACCAGGCTGAGCTAAGGGCCCAATGCGATGCGAAATCGCCAAAGAGATTAAAAAGGTTGTGCAAGAATTACTTCTGCCGGGCCAAATACTGCTGGTAGATCGTCGTGAGGACACGCTGAGGAGAATGCAGGAGCAGCTCGTTCTTCTCGAAGAACGGCACTTTGAGCTGCCGGGCGAGCGGTTCTGCCTCGCCAGGATTCGCGGACAGGAGGACAGCCACAAGACCAGGGCGTTTTTCGCAGGCCTTGATGATGAGTTCGCCACCGTTGATCGCGGGCATGTTCAGGTCAGTGAGGAGAATGCCCAAGACTGTGCCCTTGTCGAGGTCAGCCAAGGCGGTCAATCCACTTTCGTAGCACGTGATCGTTGCTTTGGGGCAGAACTGGCGGATCCGGAGATTTGCTAATGCACGCAAACTGGCCTCGTCATCCACATACCAAAGGTTGGGCTCCCAGAGCTTCAGGTCTTCACTCACAGACGCAGGGAAACACCCTGCGTTTATAAATTTAACTACTCGAAAGTAACTAATAGGCAAGAACGTGGTGACCGTAATCTATATAAACATCTTCCTCCTTGCAGGAATGTGAGTGAGAAAAGGGACGCGAAGACGATATTTGATTGTTTCTCACCAATGAACGGTGTTATCAGGTGAAAAGGACGTATGGCCAAGCTTAAGCCAATTCTGCCGACTCTTCGTGAGAAAAAGCGCTATTTGGTCTTTGAAGTGCTCTCAAAAAGCAAAATTAAGTCATTTGCGAGCGTTTCCAAGGCAATCTGGCAGGGAATGCTCTCATTCAATGGCACGCATGGCGCTGCCCAGGCAGGCATCTGGCTACTGAACGAGAAGTACAATCCTCAAGCACAGCGCGGCATCATCCGTGTCAGCAATCGGGGTGTCGATGCCCTGAAGGCAGGGCTCACGACGGTCCAGGAGATCGATGCAACTCCGGCATTGATCAGGAGCATCAGTGTTTCAGGCTCACTCAAAAAGGCGTCAACACATCTTGCAGGGTGATAACAAAATGGCACGAAAAGGAGAGGAAGAAGCAAGCGCGCAACCCATGCCCCACCAACTGATGGGCTATGACCGCGCGATTACGATGTTCAGTCCTGACGGACGATTGCTCCAGGTGGAGTACGCAAAGAAGACCGTCCGGCAGGGAAGCACGGCCATCGGCATTGTCTGTTCTGATGGCGTCTTGCTTGTCGCAGACAAGCGCATCGTCGACAAGCTCGTCATCCCTGAGTCGGTCGAGAAGATCTTCAAGATCGACGACCATATCGCGGCAACGGCCTCAGGGATCATCTCTGATGCACGGGTCCTCATCGAGCGCGCCCAGGTCAAGGCGCAGCAGCATTACGTGACCTATGACACGCCGGTTGACACCATCACAATCGTCAAGGACATGTGCGCCTTAAAGCAGGTCTGCACCCAGTCCGGCGGCCTCAGGCCGTTCGGCGTGAGCGTTATCGTTGCCGGCATCGACAATGACGGCCCCAAGGTGTACGAGACTGACCCGACAGGAATCTTCTTTCAGTTCAAGGCAACGGTCATCGGCGAGGGAGAGCCAGAAATCGAGGAGATCCTCAATCACGAGTACAAGGACTCGTTGACCATCGAGGAAGCCCTCAAGCTCGCCCTGCGCGCCCTGAACCAGGTCTTGGACAAGAACTTCTCTGTGGAGCGCGTCGCTGCAGCCTACATTAAGACGAACGAGAAGGTCTTCCGCGAAGTGTCCCGTGCCAACCTGGACCGGGTGCTGAAGGACGTCAAGAAAAAGTAAGAACCAGTTCCTGAGATACCGAGATGACTGAAGAGCACATGAACCGGGCCCGGCTGAAGAAGGGCTCTGAGGTTTTCGAGATCGTCATCAATCCCGAAAGGGCAATCGCCGCACGCCACGGCAAGGCAGACATCCGTGAAGCGGTGCGCATCCCCAAGATCTTCAGCGATGCCAAGAAAGGCATGCTCGCGTCCGAGCAGCGGATGCAGGCATTGTTCGGCACCGCGGATCCGTGGGAGGTTGCCAAGAAGATCATCAAGGACGGCGACATCCAAGTCACTGCAGAGTACCGCGAGCAATTGCGGGAGCAGAAGCGGCGGCAGATCGTCGAGTTCATCCGCCGCAATGGCGTGGACCCGAGGACGCATGCGCCGCATCCGGCAAACCGCATCGAGTCAGCAATGCAGGAAGCAAAGGTGCGCGTGGATGAGTTCAAGCCGGCAGATCAGCAAATGCAGGAGGTCCTCAAGGCACTGCGGCCGATTCTGCCGATCAAGTTCGAGATCAAGGACATCGAGCTGACCATTCCTGCCCCGTACGCCTCGAAGGCGTACAGTGCGGTGAAGCAGTTCGGCAAGGTCCTTAACGAGTCATGGCAAAGCGATGGCTCGTGGAAAGGCACACTGGAGATCCCTGGCGGCATGGAGCAAGAGCTGTATGACAAGCTCAATGCCATCACGCACGGAGAGCTCGTGACGAAAGTGAAATCAGTGCGATAGGAAATCGCGACATCATACTAACCAACAAACAAGCGAACAATCAAACGAAACTAAGGTGAACAACAATGAGTGATGAAGTATTGAACGTCAAGGAACGAGAGATTGTGGTTCCTGG
>CAYYLN010000060.1:0-321 GCA_964472615.1 uncultured Methanosarcinales archaeon | reverse complement strand
GGGGAGATCGGGGCAGAAGGCATGGGCTTCCTGCCGAGCAAAGGCCTGTGCCGCGAGGGCGCCAAGATCCTCGCGAGCAGGCTGGGAATGATTGCCATCGAGGGCAAGGTCATCAAGCTCATCCCGCTCACCGGCGCATATGTCCCGAAGCTGAATGACAAGATCATCGGCCATATCATCGATGTGCTGATGACCGGCTGGCGCATCGAGACGCGCAGCCCGTACAGCGCGGTCTTGGGACTCAAAGATGCGACAACCGAATTCATTCCGCGCTCAGCGGACTTGACCCAATATTATGCGTTGGGAGACTATATCCTGTGC
>CAYYLN010000059.1:3263-5279 GCA_964472615.1 uncultured Methanosarcinales archaeon | reverse complement strand
ATAAAGAAGCTTGTGGGATTGGGATAATCGTTTTTCTGAGAAGCTGCATGGGGACGGCGGGATTTGAACCCGAACTTACCGCTCTGGAGGCGGCAGTACTACCAGGTTATACTACGTCCCCGTTCGAGAATACCTGGCTGCGCGTCCTATTTAAAGTTTATGACAACGCCGACTCAATCGGCGAGCCGTTCACTGAAGTTCACGACGTCGCCAAGGGTAGTCTTTGATTTCACGATGGCGCCCTCAGGCAATTCGACAACAAACATTGCTTTCTGCTTTGGCGTGTAGAAGTTCTTTGGCGCAAGACCCTGCACGAGATCCACGACCTCCCACTGGTCGTTCAGGAAGAGCACGTCAAGATAATGCCTGACAAAGAACGTGTGGATTGTTGCCGTGTTCTCGCGCGAAAACGCCAAAATCGTTGGCCTCATCTTCTTGGCAAACATCAAGCCAATGCCGCGCGTCAAGAAATTGTTGCACATCCTGCAATCATGCGCGAGAACAGTGTCCTTGGTGACGTTATGAATCATCGGACATGCTGCCAAGAGCGTTTGTTTAATAATATTTTGGCGCTCTTGGCAAATATCAGAAACCTTCCGTTATCTGACGTACGGCAGGATCTTGTCCTGCACGAGCGTCAGCAACTCAATGCGCTTGGCGCACTGGACGCGCCTGCGGTTCATCGTCGAGCCGGCTTTGTCAAATTCCTTGAGTTCATTCCTGCATTTCTGGACTTCGACATTCAGCCAGTGGCGCAAGCTCTCGGCACTGGTGATCCTCGCCTGTCCGATCAGCTTGAGGATGATCGGGAATTCCGGCGTCTGCTGCAATGGTGCAGGCACTTTTTCCTTGAGAACGTCCTTGAATATCATGCCTGTGATGCCCGCTCACTTCCTTATATACTTTTCGAACTTGTTCCATGGCAGCGTATTGAGCACGTCCTTGGCCTCTACCCATCCTCTCCGCGCTTGCGCAATGCCGAACTCGATGAATTTGAGATGGTTCTCGTTGTGTGCATCAGTATCAATCACGAACTTCGCGCCTGCCTCAACGCCTGCCTTGATGTGCACGTCTTTGAGATCCAGCCGTTCGGGATACGCGTTGATTTCCAAGGCCACATCATTTGCCTTTGCAGCAGCAAAAATCTTGCCCATATCTGCATCATACGGTTCACGGGCATTGATCAACCTGCCGGTGGGGTGGCCGAGCGCATGGACGTAGTTGTTTTCCAATGCGGTGAGGATGCGCTTGGTCATTTCTGGCTTGGGTTGCTTGAACCTGCTGTGCACGCTCGCCACGACTCAATCAAGTTCTTTCAGATGCTCGTCTGCGTAATCCAGCGAGCCATCTGCCATGATGCTCACTTCTGAGCCTGCGAGCACCGCGATCTTTCCCGCATATTTTTTCCTGAGCTTCCTGATCTCCTCGACGTGCTTCAGGAGCCGTTTCTCATCGAGTCCTCGAGCCACGTGCTCGCTCTTGCTGTGGTCGGTGATCGCGATGTACTCGTAGCCCATCCTTATTGCCGCTTGGATCATTTCCTCAGTCGTATTCGTGCCATCGCTCCAGGTGGTGTGCGTGTGCAAATCGCCTTTGATCGCATTGTACGGAATGAGTTTGGGCAATGTGCCTGCTTTTGCTGCTTCGATCTCGCCGAGATTCTCCCTGAGTTCAGGTTCCATCCACTTCAATCCAAGCGCCTTGTAGACGTCTTCCTCAGTCTTTCCCGCGACCTGCCTGCTGCCTTTGAACAGGCCGTACTCGTTAAGCTTGTGGCCCTTTTTGATCGCGATCTGACGCACGGCAATATTGTGCTCTTTGTTGCCGGTAAAATACTGAAGCGCTGCGCCAAAGCTCTTGGGTTCAAGGACGCGTACGTCTGCGCTGATGCCCTCACGGAGCAGGACAGAACTCTTGGTCGGTCCTTTCGCGAGCACGCGATCCACATTGGGCATGGTCGTGAACGCATCCATGACTTTCTTCCAGGTATGGTCGCTGTTTTGGATCCACAGATGG
>CAYYLN010000059.1:0-3253 GCA_964472615.1 uncultured Methanosarcinales archaeon | reverse complement strand
TGGCAATCACCAGCACGTCGATATCGCCCACGGTTTCCTTTCTTCGTCGCAATGAACCTGAAGGTTCAAGCTGCTTGACTTCCTTGAGCTTCTTGAGCCGCGCAATGATTTCCTGGCTCAACATCCATGCCTTGCCCAGCAGCATGCGCTCCATGCCTTTTTCTAAGGTCTGGATTCCTCTCAGGATGTCTTCTTCGCTTTTCTGGCCGAAGCCGGTGAGCTTTCTGAGTTTGCCTGCTTGTGCTGCCTGCTTCAGCTCCTCGATGCCCTTCATCTTGAGTTCCTTGTACAGCCGCCATGCCTTCTTCGGTCCCACACCCCTGATGTGCATCATGTCATGCACGCCCGAAGGCAATTTCTTGGTCAGCTGCTCGTATTCCTCGATCTTTCCTGTCTTGATGTACTCAATGATTTTCTGAGCAATGCCCTCTCCGACACCCGAAATGCCCATCAATGCCTTCTTGCCGCCTGCTTTGTACATCTGCTCAATGTCATTCTCATCCTTAATCGACCTTGCCGCGTTTCTGTACGCGCGCGGCTTCCATTCCACGCCCTGCATATCGAGTAGGTCAGCCATTTCAGAGAAAACCTCTGCGATTTCTGTATTCTTGCTCATAGGAATCTCGACAGACCTTCCTTTTCTCGTTTGTCAAGAACTGCTTTGCGATTCTTGTGTACACTCGGAATTTTGCTCAATTCCGATGTGTCAAGGAACTGCTGCGCTTTCCTCAACAATTCCTTGGTGTCCTTGTGCTTTAATACTTTTTCTGCCTCTTCGAGCGTGAACCAATCACCTTTGATGTGCTCGTGCGAGACCTTCACGTCTTTTATCCTGGTCTCTGCGAGGTAATATGTAACGGTCTTGAACCGCAATTGGCCTTCGAGGCGATAGACCCATGTGAGTTTCTCCTCAAAACCAGTAATGAACGTCAGGTCAGTGATGCCTGTTTCCTCTGCTGCCTCGCGCTGTGCAGTCTTGTGCGGCTCCTCGCCTTTCTCAATGTTGCCTTTGGGCAAGTCCCAGTATTCAGTCTTGTAC
The DNA here is from genome assembly GCA_964472615.1 of uncultured Methanosarcinales archaeon. GTDB lineage: Archaea > Nanobdellota > Nanobdellia > Woesearchaeales > ARS49 > JAWAAW01. The sequence goes on along the minus strand of CAYYLN010000059.1, from coordinate 2,214 downwards.
TTCTTGAACAGCAGCAGGAACTTAGTTTGCCTGCCTTCCTGCCTGAAAACCACGACGCCTGCGCTATGCTCCTGTTCTGCCATTGCTGCCTGGAAAATCGCTGCCTTTATAAATAGTATTTCGCTCCTGAAGCGCATGCGCTGGGGGATAATCGCCGCATTCTTCGTGTTCTTCCTGATATCGTGTGCTCCTGCCGAAGAGCCGCAGCCTGCGCCCCCTGTCATAGAACAGCCGCCTGCCGAGCAGCCTCCTGCCGCAGCAGAGGAACAGCCACCTGCCGAACAGCTGCCGGCCGTGCCTCAGGCCGAAGAAGGCGTCTACGAGCGCCCTGTCGAGGAAGGGCCAAGCATCACCAAATACCTCAACCAGTTCAGGAACGAAGTCAAAAATTACAAGTTCACGTTCAAGAACAACCAATGGACCGTCCAAGGCAGCAATGCCCGCATCGACTTGTTCCGCGTCCTGCAGAACCAGTACCATGCTGACTTCATCGATACGGTCTATCTTGATCTTGAGCGCAGGACTGCTCTCGGCGTCTGTGAAGGGACAGACGATAACATCAAGAAACAATGCGCGTTCAGGCAGGTCTTGGGCAAGAAATATGCCCTGCCATACGTGCAATTCAAGATGAAACTGCCTGAAGACTGGCTCTTCGACTCACAAAACATGTACTTCAGCGAGTCAAATACGCCGCGCCTTGTCACAGACCGGCCCACCATCCACCTGAAGCATGCCACACAGACACGGATGGTTGATCTCTTCATCGATCCTGCTATCGGCCTGCCGATCGCGGTGATCGAGGACGGCACTGAATATCAGTATCAGCGCCTCACCAAGAACCGGCTCGGACCCCAAGAAAAGGTCGTTCAAGAGTAAACTATTTAATGTCAAACATTCCTGAGGAAGCCTATCATGAACAAATTCCTTGCATTGGCTGTTCTTTTGCTCATCATCGCGTGCTCACCGCAACAACCTGTGACGACTGCCCCTCAAGAGCCCGTTGTTGCAGTCGCCACAGAGCCCGTGCCACCTGTCGTTGCTGATATCCGCGAAGCATCTGAGGAACCTGAGAAAGCCGTGCTTGACACGGAAACCGCAGAACGCCTTGCCCAAGAACAGGCAGAGAAGGCCCGCGAAACCCTCGAACACCCGCCCAAGCTCGAGCCGCGCGATCGCACCACCATCGTTGAGCAATTGTGGCAGACCTTCTCCGAGCTCGAGTCCTACCAGTTCAAGACTGCGTACGGAGCATGGTTTGTCCGTGGCGACCAGGTGCGGTATCTGCCGTTCAAGCCGATCAGCAAGACCAACTTCAAGCAGGAAAACAACGTCTTCAAGGAAGTCTATATCGACGAGGTCATTTTCAGCGCCGGCTCCCAAACCGCGACCGGCTTCTGCACGGGCGCGTCTGAGGAAAGCAACATCCACTGCGAAGGCCTGCGCCTGCACGACATCCCCTTCACACTGGCGTATACTGATTTCATGATCAAGCTGCCCTCAGACTGGGTCAAGGAGTACCTCAATGAAGCGCCAGTCAGCGAAGACGCAGGTAAGTATTACGTTAAGAGCGTGCTCACGACGAGAGTCCAGTTCAAGGATGGCACAGACTGGTACTTCAATCCCAAAGCAGGATTGCCGGTGCAGATCATCAGGGGGTCATTGAATAAGATCACGTTCGATGACATCGTCGTGAACCAAGTCCCTCCTGAAAAAGTCATCCACCGCTCTCGCAAAGACATCCCTCCTGAAGAGCCCTTCTACGAAACCAACTACTAATGGCACGGCTTTCTGTCACGATCCCGCCTGAGATTCTCGCAGCCCTGAAGAAAGAGGCAAAGCAGAAAAACATTCCGGTCGCGACACTGGTCAGGTTTGTCCTCGCCCAACGCGTCTGGCGCAAGAAGTCCAAGAAGGACAAACAGCCCTGGCTCGAAGCAATCTACGCCGGCAAAGCCCGACGGAAGATCAAGGAATTCGAAGACTGGTTCAGCGACTAGAACCGTCTGAAAAGATTGTTTATTTGTATGCGTTGTCGTGGTGTTCGAATTCAAGCAAGCGCACAGAACCTCTTTCTTCGTCAATTGAGAAGACAAGAACAAATGACCCCCCCACATGCACCCTGCGTTTGTTTTGAAGGGGCGCGCGTAACGGTTTGTAATGGTATGGGTTTTCGCGTATCTCCTGCACTTTTTTCGTCAACGCTTCAAACAGAAC
>CAYYLN010000058.1:1094-5328 GCA_964472615.1 uncultured Methanosarcinales archaeon | reverse complement strand
TTCTTTCTTGCCAGTGTTCGCCATTGCCCGTTCAGCCACTTCTGCGAGCATGGCAAAACACGTTTCTTGGAGGGAATAGCAGAGGTCGCGCAGGGGCGTTCCTTGCGTGAGCAGCTTCTTGACCTTGGTCAGGATTCCTGAGAAGCTCACGTCCATGCCTTTGACTGAGTACGGTAGCTCGATGTACTTGCCTCCGACGGCAAGCTGTTCGATTTTTGGCCCGCCCGGGAAGCCCAGTCCGGCATCGCGGGCGAATTTGTCGAGCATGTTGCCAAGACCGGTATCGAGCGTTTCGCCGAAGATTCTGAACCGGTTGCCTGCCCGGGCAATGACTTGGGTGTTCGGGCCAGAGACGTACAAGTACACTGCGTCTTTGGTGCCAGCGATGAGATTGCCAATCGTCAAGTGAGCAACACAATGGTTTGCTCCGACGAGAGGAATGTTCAGTTTCGTGGCGAGCTCGTGGGCAAACTTCTGCCCAACCGCAAGAATTTCTGGCGTCAGTCCAGGTCCCCGGGAGTAACTAATGAGCGAGAGCGCGCTTAGTTTGATGCCTGCCTGTTTCAGAGCTTCTTGGAGGACATTCTCCTTGACTTCGCGGTGATGCTTGGCGACCTCGTTGGGGATCATGCCTCCTTGGGTGGTCGTCACACTATCCTTTGCGTTTGCCACGATTTTGCCGTCGAAAGTCATGATGCCGCACCCAAAGGTGTGCGCAGTGCTCTCGATGCCGAGACCGTACATGAGTGCCATTGTTTGCTGGTTGACTTGTTTATTCACCCGCCCGCCAAATAACAAGTCAACGATTTTTCCCAAATATGTCTGAAGATTTATAAAGGAGACGCTCTCTGAAATGTTGGTGGGTGAAGGCAGATGACAGGGACGTTAAAAGCACAGCTTGAAAGCGAACTGAACAAAACATTGCGAGAGCTTGCACAAAAAACAAGCATCTGTCCACCGCAGCCGTCTCCTTCGATCACCATCACGCCTGACGCGACGACAGTCGCATGCTACAAAGGCGGCAAGCTCACCATTCCTCAATCAATTGTTGACCATACCCCTCTCTCGACGGGAAAATTGGCGGGCCTGGTGCTTCAATATCACGGAAATACTGCGGTGAGGCAATGCTCAGAACAAAAACAACATCAACAGTATGACTTCTGGTCTCAGCTCGCAATGACGTACGCGGGGCTGGTGAATATGTTGTATAACTGCGAAAAACATCATGCATACAGGCAAGCTGAACGCATCAGACTTGATTTGAGAGAAAAATCAGAATACCGCTTCGACGAAGTCGGAACGTATTATGCGACAAAAATCTTCCTCAAATACGGGGATAGCAAACTCGCAGATGTTCTTACGATGGGCAAGATCAGTGATGTGCACGCCATCGTTCCTGCTCTCGACTGCTTTGACGAGACCGCGCGCACGTGGGACGATGCTGATTAAGAAACATTTGTCACTAATTAGTAACTAAAAATCGGAAGGTTTAAATACCTGAAAATTTTGATTCTTTTGAGAGGGAGTATGGTCCAACGCATCATTTGGTTCGAACACATGTATCAGCCCAGCTGGAACTTCGTCCAGCGTGACGGCTGGGATCCGAAGCGCATGATTGACGAATGCTATCGTCCGAACGCACTTCTCATGAAGAAATTGGGTATCAAGATGAATATGAACATCACCCAGACCATGCACGAGTTCTTCACACAGAACAATGCTCTCGACGTATTGGAGATTTACAAGGAGCTCGCCCACCAGGGCCAGGTCGAGCTTGTCGGAAGCACTGCCCATCACATCCTCGCCATCCAGCGGTTTGCTAAGGTCCTCAATGACGAGATCCGCGACCAGCATCGTTTCATCACCCTGTACTTTGGCAAGGAACCCACGGTCTTTTTCCCGCCGGAGATGGCCATAGATCAGGATACGGAAAACCTCGTGGCAAGCCACGGCTATCACGGCATTATTGTCTCAGGCGGAACGCCGAACTTCGCAGGTTGGGAAACCACTGGCGTCTTCGAGAACCACATCAAGATCTTTGCCCACAACGGCATCCTGTCAGGCCAGTTCTCGTTCCCTGTGAACGGCTTCCATTCTGACCATGACATGGACTTCGTGTTCAGGAAGATTGAGGAATACCAACTGCCAGTGCTTTTGGCCTTTGACCATGAGAGCTTTGGTGGCTATCATAATCCACACATGCTCAAGATGAAGCAACGCTTCTTTGAGATCGCCAAGGGCAAAGGATGGGAATTTGTGCATTTCTCAGACTTGCTTCATGAACAGCCGTACGGATGCGTTCCTGGCCTCAAAGCCACCACCTGGGTCGGAGACTACAGCAAATGGGATGCCCTGGCAGACCGCACAGCCATGATTGACAAGATACTGGATCGTTTGACTCCTGAGAACGCGTTTTTCGTCAGGAAATGGATTCTGCCCAGCTGTCACCTGCACGTCGACTATGCGACTGACCTGTTTTGGGAGTATGCAAAGCATGCAGGGATGGCTGCGTGACCCTCTTCTATTATCCTGCCTCGATCGAGGAAGCGGTCGCTGTTGCCGATCGGGGACAGATTCTGTGCCCGCACAAATTTGAACTGCACCGTCTGAGAATCGTCAAGGAAACAGATCCAGACCGTTATTTTGGCTACTGTGTAAGTTACGGCAGCAAGGACGCGACTGACGATGACATCGCATTCCGCGTGGCCAGCAGTCGTCACTTGGTCGATATTCGAACGAAGGAACGCGTCACGATTCCTGAGTCTGAATGGCTGAAGTCAGTGCGCGTGTATGGGCAATGGAATGATGCCCTCAAGCACTTGGTCGGCCCACGATGCGGTGCGATTCTGGGCATCGAGCTCATGCATCAGCCTACCGCAGTCCTGTTCGCCAATGATGTGATCGATCTCCAAGGCCAGTTGCGTGAAGTGCACATTTATGCCCAGCGGCCATACGTGAAGCTCGTCGCGAAGCCGTTCGTGAAATACAAAGTTCCGTTGCATCGAATCAAGAAAGTGAATCACGCCAAGAATGCCTAGGCGCGCTCGATGCGCGCGATGAACCGTTCGTTCTCGTTGAACCGCGCTTCTGCGAGCGCGTGCTGTGGGTTGGTCTTGTCGATAAGATAGCATAAGTTCAGCCCATCGGCGCATGCGTGCACTTGCGCGACAAGCGTTGCTTGTTTCTTCCGGTCCTCAGAGGAAAGGATCACGTTGACTTCCTGACGGTTCGCAAAATTCTTGTTCTTGAGATAGTCATTCATCGCAGGACCATGTTCTTGGTCGTAGCACCAACCAAGCCCGTATTCGCGTTTGACAATCCACCCCTGCAAGTCATTCATAAGAAGCAGCCAAGCATTGTTGCTTATAAAGTTTTGCTCGAACAAGTTTTCATCGCCTTTGCTTGTTGAGGAAGCGCAAGGATGTCCTCATCGCGCGGGTGCTCTCTACGGATGATCGTGCCCATGAAGAAATCCGCGACCGGGAAAACGACATTTAGGTTCTTGAACTTGTACTTGTGGTGCAGCAAGTGGTGTTCCTTGATCCGTTGGTAGATCGCGAGCTTCTCAAACCATCGGTTCTTGGGCACGTGGTAACAGAAGTGGAAGTATTCATACGCCGCATAGTACAAAGTCAGCGAGATGATCATCCCCCAGAGAACAGGCATTCCGATGAGCCATTGGATGCCGAACATCACCGGAAGGTTCAAGAGCAGCAACACAGGATAATTCCACTTGGCAAAGGTCACGAGTGGCTTGTCCTCCTCACGTTGGAGGTGATAGCTCTGCTTGTACCCGAACACCTTGTGATGCACTTGATCATGCGCATGATACGCGTATGACAAACGCTTTGGCGTGTGCATGATGTGCTTGTGCAACGTCCATTCGAAGAACGTGCCATACAAGAAGCCAATGCCAAACCCCAGGAGCTGTGTTGCGAGACTCACTCGACCAACCTCTTTCGGGAATCCCCGCGCTTCAGGCTATATAAAGCTTCCCTATCGCGCAGTCCACGAGGCGTATGCGAGGTAGCCTGCAACGACGACCGCGACCCAGCTCATCCAGATCGGGATCTGCCAGAGGCCGATGTTCGCGTTCCAGCCCGCGAATGCCCGGAACAGGTGGAGCACGGCGATGACTATGAAGATCATCGCAATCAGCTTCAGAAGGTTTTTGTTTTTCATTAACGAGTTAAATGGAAATCACTATTTAATGATTTGGGTGAGGCGCCTACGG
>CAYYLN010000058.1:0-1000 GCA_964472615.1 uncultured Methanosarcinales archaeon | reverse complement strand
CGTGTCACCAACGAAGTTGGCGAGCACACTCGACAATCAGTTGATTGTCGATGAACGTGTGGACTCCGTCCACAAGTGACCAACCATAACCATTTTATACGTGTGTGTCAACCAACATTCATGCGCAAAGGCACATTGATCGGCGCCATCATTGGTTTCGTGATTGGGCTATTGTTACAGTCCACAGGCTCGTTCACGACTGGCATGACTGCGCAAACCATCAGCATCGAGTCTTTCCCATTCTTCGCCGCAACCATCTGGGTTACGGTATTCATCGCTGCCCTCTGCGGCGTCATCGGTGCCTTCCTTGGGGCAGTGCTCGAAGAAGTGTTCGGGAGGAAATGATTATTTGTTCGCCTGCGTTTCACTATTCAGCCTCGCATCATTTGGTTGACGGTAACTGCTTCTCCTATCCGCCTGTTCTTGAATATATTCCATGTAGCGATACAGCTTTCTGATCAATAGGTTCAGTCGTTCATGCGTTTCCTGGTGTTGTTGGCTGTTGATGTACTGCAAGTCCCTGCAGAGCTTGAGCACCGCTTCTATTTCAAGACAAGATCGGTAACTAAAGCTGAGAAAATTGAGAAATGCCCGGAAACTGCAACAACCAGACCCTTCAGCGATGTTCAACGGGAGGCTTGTCACCGCGCGGCGCAATTGCGACGTCATGTTGTTTAACTCGTGAGACGGAAAGGAAGAACTCAACTGATAAATGTGCAGCACAAAATCGTGTGCAAGCTGATAAATCTCCAGTTGTGTATAGTTAACTTTTCCACAAAGCATTTGCAAAAAGATACGCTGAAGCTTAAAATGAATTATGATAATTTTTCCGAAAAACATCCGGTAGTTCCGAAGAACCTTGTTGTTTTGCCACAAGATTTGCAAAAAAAGAACAAGATTTCGCAACATTTCCTAGAAAAACGTAATTTTCACGAGTACCCCAACTAACCAGTTAACGAAATAAGGATAAAGAAAATGATGGCCGTGCAAGATCGAGTGA
>CAYYLN010000057.1:5545-5796 GCA_964472615.1 uncultured Methanosarcinales archaeon | reverse complement strand
AAGAATGATTTTGTTCCGGCATGTAGGGCTTCAGCATACGGATTTTGCCGATCATAGGGATTGCGTGATTTTATCCATACGAGCCGCACGACATCACTCATGGTCATCTGCTGGTTCTCGACTGTGACCGGCGTCTGCAAGTAATTCATGAGCGCGGTATGCGCGACTGTCGTGTACGACTCCTTGCTCGCGATTTCCTCCGGCTCCCTGCTCCCCCGCAAAAAGATGAAGTAAAAGAGGAGGAGGAGCGC
>CAYYLN010000057.1:3725-5535 GCA_964472615.1 uncultured Methanosarcinales archaeon | reverse complement strand
ATCCACAACGGCACAATCCCTTTCTTCATCGTGGCTGCAACACCTCGACACGCAAGACTCCTGGCCGTTCCTTTCCTTGCTCGATCAGCATCACTGGCCATTGGCGTTCTTGCTGGACAGCCGTCTTCCGCAACCATGCCTTGGTTTGTGCGGAGAGTTCCTTATAATAATCCTCATTCACGTAGACGGCCTTGATTTCCTTACGGTCCTGCTCCATCAAGGTAAGCTTTGCGGCAGCATGGCGTTGACTATACGCCAAGACATCGTTCAGTGCAGGGCCTGCTTTCACGAATTGCTCAACTGCAATCGCTCGTTGCATGCTGCCTCCTGCATCACGGTACAACAGGGCAGGCGAGTTGCCGAGCACTTGGACGAGCAACGCTGGCTCTGCGACATCAAGGTTGACCTTGGCATTGATATACGTGCGGATCTGCAGCGCGACGCCCATGATGATCACGATGACCATGGTGATGCGCATCAGCCAGATGCCGATCTCAAAGATGAGGATTCCTCGCTTGTTCATGACTTGAACACCTGCAGTCCCTCAGCGATCGCGCCTGCAAGATCGCGTTGGTTTTCTAAGGGATTGTTGAGGGCGAAATCAATATTGCCGAGCTCGAGCTGCACGGCAACACGGTCCTTCAGCAAAACCTGTTTTGGATCATCCGGGCTCAGCTGGCCCAGGTCGACAGGAATGATCGCGGTTCCGGTGATGTGCAATGCATATTTTGTGGCGATCGCGTTCAGCAGCGCGCACGCAAGCCGCAGAGTCTCAATGTTTGCATCCTTGTTCACGAACGCTTTGATCACGTTCGTTTTCAGCTCCCCTTTGCCAACATGCAAGGAAAGCACAAGCGCATTCGGATTCTGCGTGATGAACGCGACGCGCTCCTGCGTCGTCTTTGCCTCCTCTGCCAGGAACGGTTCGGAAGAAACCGCGGGCACAGTAATGAATTCATATTCGAGCGCGCGTGTAGCAAAGATGTATTCCTTACGGAAGACCGCATTCTGGATCAAGTGCTGCTGCAAGGTCACGCCAATACTCAGCGCGAGCCATGACTCAGGCGTCACGGTTCCTTTCGCATCCTTGAACGTGCCCTTCAACCCCACATCTCCTTTGCCTGAAGCAGCATCATACCCGTGCCCTGGATCGATGATGATGCTGGATATGTCTGACGCTGTTCCAGGACATTCGAGCACGTACCCGTTGAATGGCACTTCCTTGGACTTCACGTCCTCGACAGAGATGCTGTTGCCGATTTTCTTGATACGAAGCGCATGGGGCTTCTCAAACGCGAGCGGCTCATTCAAACGGTAGAGCTTATTCGTGGCATACGGCCATGCCTCGTCATCCACGAGCACCATGCCGCCCTTGAGATTAATATCAAATTTCGAAAGCGTAGCCAGGGGAGGATTGTACGAATACATGAGATTTCCGCGCGCATTCGTCAATGAATCCATGACCAGCGCGAGATCACGCGAAATGAACTTCTTCTGGTACAGCCCGCTGTCCTTGACGTTCGTCACTTCGGTCGCAATGATCATGATGACCATCACGAGCAGGAGAATCTCAAATATCCTGAAATAGATGACGACATTCACCTGTCCTTTTTTCATAGGGCTCTCTCAGACAATCGGTGCAATTGCGCCGACCGTCAAATTCAAACACAAAAAGAGTTAGATCAATAGAAACTGAGCTTAAAGATAAATTAGTTGCTATTAATAGAGTAACTAAGGTTACTAAAGGTGGTAGAAATTTTAGTTTTTCTGCAATAGTTGTAGTTGGTGATGAAAAAAATGTAGTTGGTCA
>CAYYLN010000057.1:951-3715 GCA_964472615.1 uncultured Methanosarcinales archaeon | reverse complement strand
GCCAAGAAGCGTTCTTCTGTCTTCGGTGATTCGCGTGCGATGTACACGTACCGCAGTCCTGCATCATCAAACCGTTCCACATACACTTTTTGTTCATTCCAGACCGTGTCACCGCATTGACCGTACAACACAAGGTTTTCATACTGATACGGTATTCCTCGCAGAAATTGTTGCATTGGCCATCCTGCTGCAACGTTAACCTTCTTGATGCTCGGCGGCGTGTTTGTATTATCGTTCGCTCCCCAATTCCATCGGTATCTCGCGTCAGCACCATCTGCATCAAATGCGTCTGCTGGAGCCAATAAAACCACATTTTGCGGAAGAATCGCACATTTTTCTGGAGGGTTCTCGCCGATATTGCTGTCAAAATCACTCCCTTGGTCATCGGCATACACGCATACGCATGCTCGCGCAGGCAAGCACGCCTGTGGCCGCGTGATCGTCTCCCCACCCCACAAACCGTCACACCAACTCCACGTCTTTTGGTCTTCGGCATTGAAGCCAACCACAATGAACGCATTCTCTTGAATAAACAGGGGCACATTCCTGATCATCGCGACCTTTCCAGGTTGGGCAAGCGTCTGCAGAACCGCCTGATGAAGCGATTCGAGACCGACAACCGCTGTACGGGCCTCTCCGCCCGCGCCAAAAAGAACCCGAAAGATCACTGGCGCAGTTACGGCAATGGCAATCACAACAATAATCCCAAAAATAATATTGAGAATACCATGTTCGGTGATGGCGCGCTTGTTCATATACGTGGACAGGCTTTATCAGGAGCGTAACAGTCCAACCTGCACTGCTGTTTCTCGGCATTCCACGCACCTTTGCAGATATCCTTCATCTTTGCCTTCTTGTCTGGCTGATTTTCAGGATCTTTGTCACACGCGTCAGGAAAGCCATCCAAATCCTTGTCATTATTATCATTCCCACCGAGGCAGACGTCACAACTATCAGGATATCCGTCACCTTGGTTGCGACCAAAATCATTGTCAAAAAACACTGCGGAAAGCGCTGCTTGCGACTGGCATGAACGTGCGTTTGCCTGGAGCTCGAGCTGGTTATACTTCGCGCCAACAAGGGATTGGCCGCGGAACAAATTGAAGAGAATGATCCCCAACAGGATAAGCAATGGGATGGCAACGACAACCATGCCTAACGTCATCTCCAGCCCTTTTTTATTTCGCATAGAAAAAGCCGGTGTCTGAGACGTATATAAACATTACGCAATATTCATGGACGACAGCAGGCTGGCTTGTCATTCGGGCACGCAAAACTCATGATTTGGCCGCCCTGTTCAAAACACGCTGCTGCGCTTGCCATACATTTCCCTTCATTCGCCTGGCAATCAGAAACTCCCTTGGTGAACGTGCCGCCCTGTCGCGCCATGACGAAGACCACGATAATAATGGTCGCGATGAGTATCGCGGCGATGATCAGCGTTTCCATGGAAAGTCCTTGCGCGCGCTTCGGCGAACCGAAGCTCACCAATAGCAATTGGCGTTGCTTCATCAGTCAGCACCAGAGTATTTCGTATAACAATCAGGCCCTCTCCAAGCACATTCCCAGGACGCAGGGCCCTGGCCTCCACTGAATTTGCAAGGGTCATTCTCGCACAGCGCCTGTATGATGTAGTCTTCACAGCTTCTGGACGTCTTGCAGGCGCATGCTGCTGAAGAAGGATCGGTCACGCATTCACAGGGCTTATCTGATGGCTTCTTGGAGCAGCAATACACCAAACTCCCTGAAGGAAGCAATACCCGTCCTCGTTCTTCAGTGGAGCACGAGCATGTCGATGTAAGTTGGGTGTTCAGCGCACAATCCTTGACTGCTCGATACTGTTGGCCGATCGAGCCGTAATCAGCAACCGCTTGATCGTAGTAGAGAGTACCTTTCTGCGTGTTGCTGACTTCCTCATAGAGTTGGGCTGCAGCAGCGTATTCCTGAGCCGCGGCCTCGGTCGCTCCTGCAGTTTCGTGCTCACGCCCCTGTTGCCAATGTTCGAAGGCGAGCCAGAACGTTGCCAGATGTTTTGTGTACGCGCTGGTTGCTTTCCGTGCGCTCTCCAATGCCTTGATTGCTTCAGCCCTGTTGCTCAGGCTGCGCCACGCCATGCCGACAAAGAGCTGCACGTCAGGATCTGTACTGTCCTTAAAATCTATGACGATCTTGGTCGCGCCAGTGGTGACAGGCACAATCTTGAACCCTCCATTTGTTGGGGTCATCTCGAGATTGCTCGCATCCTGCAAATACCATGCTTCTGCCCTGGTGCGCGGACTGAGCCCTGACCGCTTAAGAATCGCTTGCACAAGTTCCTTGCCCTCGTTGTTCGTTATCCTGCCTTCATAGGAAAGAGCGCGGGCGAAGAGCACGAGATCGTCAGGATTCCAATCCGATAACCGATACAATGCTTTGCCTTGGTCATAGATGCGAAGAATTTCCTGCCATGCCTGCTTTGTTGCCTGATCCCGCAACTTGACCAATTCTGTCTTGGTCGATGTCTGCATGAAGACTTGCAGGTCTTCAGGAATCTCGGCATCAGGGAAACAGGTCTTCATGCTCGTGTACGTTTTCAACGCATCCTGGGGCTTGGGAGGAACGGCAGACAAATAATTCATAATCATTGTGAAGTACTCATCCTTCGTCAAGCCAGTCGCTTGACATTTCTCCGGCAATAGCTTCTCAACAATGCTTGTGCCTCTTTCAAGCTTGGGAACAAACGCGTACAGGACGCTCCCCGCAAAAGCGATGATGATAACTGCCG
>CAYYLN010000057.1:0-925 GCA_964472615.1 uncultured Methanosarcinales archaeon | reverse complement strand
TCAGAAGATTGTATAACCCGTATGCAATCAAAAAGCCGGCAATAATGATAAGAAGCCACATGATCGGCTGTTCGAGAACCATTTTTCCCTCACGCATACGACGCAGGGAGATTATTGGGTATATATGCTTTATGTGCGCTGGCGCGGGAATTCTGCCCCTGCACAGACCTCTAATGCCTGCGGCTGCGTGGGATCAAGAGCACGGACGACGACCTGCTGTGTCACATCGCCATTCTCTGCCCTCTTGTACAAGAAGATGATACCGTATTTCTCGCTCGCGAGCTGTTGTGGAACGTCGTAGCGCACCGACCATCGCTTGTTCTTCAATGCGTCTTCCAATGCGAGCGTAGTGCCCGGTGCAGGGGTGAGGGCATAACAAATGTGACAGAATGTCCCTTGTTCGCGTGAGAACAACTCGAGCCTGCCCTGACTAAACATCTTCCAACATTTCTCCATGAAGACGCCCGTCATGCCTGTCACCCATTGAGCATCGCTTCCTTTCAGGTCGATGGGAATCGTCTGGCATTCGACATTGCTGGCAAAGTCTTTCGGAGTGTGACCTGCGCCAGCCTGCTTGGCAATCATGTTAATCTGTGCTTCGCGCTCGACGCTCACCTGGCACGTCTGCTCCGGCACGGCCTCCTTGGTCTTCTGAAAAACAGTATTGATAAAAAACAACAAGCCGAGCGTGAGCAGCAGCAGGATGATGGCTGCCATCACGAATGCCATGCTGACCGCGTTCTTGTTCATTTGAGCTGGTAATGGATTTGAGGATCGCTTGTGCCGCAAACGACTTCAGGATTGATGTACATGCCCGCTGCTGGCGGATCAGCGTCTTCTGCGCTTACTGAGACAACATAATAACGGGTCCCTTTCTCGAATGCATGATTGCGATAGTCAAAGGGGGCAGTCCATTTTCCTTTCC
>CAYYLN010000056.1:2049-5829 GCA_964472615.1 uncultured Methanosarcinales archaeon | reverse complement strand
GGACGCCAAAGTCGCTGAAGCACACAACGTGCAAAATGCTGTGCGTGAAGTTGTTCTGTATGGCCTGAGCAAAGGCGAAGGAAACGTCTATGTTGTTATCAACGGCAAAATCCAACGCGGCGACGGAATCAAAAATGAAGGCTGGGAATACAAGACCGGCACCACGAGCCAGAAGCTCGCTGAATTCCTGAAGAATGGCACTGACGCAGAGAAAGCAGAAGTCCTCGCGCTTGTCGCAAATGTCAAGAAAGACTATGGGTTGTTGCCTGCAGAATCGATCAGCGATGCTGACATGAATCAACGTGGTTACCTCATCGGTCGCAGTGTCGATGACATCGAGCAAATGCTCGCTGCAGGTAACCTTGAGTCTGTCAGTGGCGGCGTCCCGTTCACGAAGGCAGACCATACTCGCATGAAAAGAGCAGATGTCCTCCAAGGCGTGTACAATCAGCGCATGCCGTATGCTAAACAGCTTGTCATGAACAAACTACCTGGTTATCAGGTCGTGATCACGCAGCAGAAATAATTTTTTATTTCCTTTATTTCCTTTCCCTATGACACCGCTGAAGTGGAATCTGGCATTTTTTTCCGCAGTCATAGTATTTATGCTGGCCATTACGCCGCTGTTCTATGCTGACGATTTTTCTGGCGGTTTTGACAGCTTTAGTGGCGGTTTTGATTCCTTCGGTTCTGGCGGCTTTGATAGCTTTGGTTCTGGTGGTTTTGATTCGTTTAGTTCTGGCGGTTTTGATAGCTTTGGTTCAGGCGGTTTTGACTCATTTGGCACTGGCGGTTTTGATAGCAATGGCGCAGGCAGCTCAGGGGCTCTTGGCACCGGCAGTTTAGGCGCGAGCAGCTCAGGCACCAGTTCTGGCAGCGACTTCAATCCATTTGATGACAACTTCCAGCCGTTCGATGACATTCCAGGTAGTCTTTCAGGTCCTGATGATTTCACGCCAGGTCCTGACAATACGTTCCAACCACCTGTCACACCTCCGCCTGTTCCTCCAATTCCCCCGGTAACACCTCCCCGCAATCCTCCCAGTGATCATCGTGATGTCCTCGGAATCTTCATTGAGAACATCTTCCTTGACGATCCTTTTGAACAATCCGCAGGCAACATCGTTCCTGTGCGCATCACCTTTGAGAACGACGGCAACAAGGACCTCGAAGATACCCGTGTGATCGTGGTCATTCCTGACCTCGCGGCCTATGCCGCAGTCGGGCCCTTTGACCTCGATGTCGGCGAAACCGTCACCAAGACGCTCCTGGTCGAGCTTCCGGACGATTCCGAGCTGGATACCTACCCGCTCATGATCCAGATCCAGCCGGATGTGCCGAATGCAAACGACCGCATCGTCTACCGCGAAATCGAGATTATTGACTACTCATAAATAGTGTTTCACCACTGGTGAATAGATAAATAATCGAAAGCTTTATAAACGGGGCGCGCCTACCGCCTCATCGACACAATCAATGGGGGTATTTACACGATGAATCCGTTCAAAATCGCATTGATACTGGTGCTGGCAATCACCCTTGCAGGCACTGCTTTTGCTTTGCCCATCGCGGTGGACAAGGTTGAAGTCGATGATGTTGAATTGCGCGAAAATGCCGTCAACCGCTTTGACGTGTTGCGCGGTGACAAGATCGAAGTCGAGGTCGTGTTTACGCCCTCGCAAAACATCAATGACATGCAGATTGATGCATTCTTCAGCGGTGATGAGCACAATGATGTCGCGCCTTCCTATGACGTGACGTCCACGTTTGATGCGGATGCAAACGTCACCTACCGCAAGAAACTGAACATTGACATTCACCAATTCTTTGAAGAGGACGATTACAAGCTCCGCCTGGTCTTCTCAGACCGCAACGGCCAAGAGCTCGTCCAAAACTACAACATCAAGATCGACGTCCCGCGCCACGGCATGATGATCCGTGACGTGCTCTTCAACCCTGCAGGCCGTGTCAAGGCCGGCAGCGCGCTGTTGAGCACGGTACGCATCCGCAACATGGGCGAAAAGGATGAAGAGGACGTCAAGGTCACGGTCAGCATTCCTAAGCTCGGCGTGAGCGCTTCTGACTTCATCGAGGAAGTCGAAAACAACGACGATGAAGAGAACTCGGAACAGCTCTACAACCGTATCCCGGTGTGCGCTGCACCTGGCGTGTATGACGTCGAGATCGAGGTCAGTTTTGATGATGGCTTCCGCAAGGAACGCTCCATGAAGCAGATTGAAGTCCTCTCGGGCGACACCTGCGAGGATGGCGCTCCTGTCGGCAAAGCCAAGACAACCATTTCCGTTGGCTCACAACTCGAGAACCTGCCTCAGGGCAGCACTGCAGTGTTCCCCTTGACCATCACGAACGCTGCGCGCACGAGCAAGTCCTACACGGTAAGCGTGAATGCAGGCGACTGGGCTGACGTCAAGATCTCGCCAACCAGCACCCTGGTGCTTGACGGCGGCAAGACACAGACCGTCTATGTCTTCGTCAGCGCGTCCAACGACGTACCGGCGGGAGCACAAGTCCGGACCGGGACTATCAGTTCGAGCGGCCCGAAGAGCTAGGACATCAGCTTGACTGCTAATGTCGCGAAGAGCGGCAAGGGCATCCTGCGCAGCATCCTCGAATGGGGCCTCATCCTCTTGGTGGTCCTGTTGGTCATCCTGGGACTGATTATTGGCTTCAGCCGCCTCAAGGGCGACGATAACGAGCCTCCCCAACCGCAGGCATACTATTGAGCTTGCGTCTTTTTCCTTTTTTTCTCCAGTGGTTTGTTCCGCACCACATGGTACTCCTGGAGTGAACACAATGGCACGCAGTAACATTTTGGCATGGGTGATGCTGTTCCTGCTTGGAGTCTCTTCTGTTTTCGCAGCAGAAGACGCGTCGACACTCGGGTCAACTGGCCCTCAGCTCGAATATCTCGCTGAGGATTTCACTGCCACTGGTACTGGTCGCATCGCGACATTTGCTTGCAGCCCTGCCGAAGGCACGCTTACGGTCATGAACACCGGAGACGTGCTCAGCAACTACTTTTTGACCGCAGAAGGCGATGTCAAGAACTGGGTTTTGTTCGTGCCTGATTCCTTCTCGCTCGCGCCTGGCCAGAGCCAAATGGTGCAGGAATTCATCGCAGTCCCCTGCGATGCCGAGGACGCATTCCTCGATATTGTTATTGCCACGGACGAGCTCGAGCTCCTGCTGACGCAGGACATCCTTGTCCAGACGCCCAACAACCTCCAGCTGGTGCCGGTTGTCTTCTCGCAATCAGTGCTGCCTTGTGATCCTGCCACATTCTCCTTCATCCTGCACAACCCTGCAGAATTCACTGAGACCTACGCATTGAAGGTCCTTGACTCACCTGTTCCTGCAACACTGAGCGACACCAGCATCACGCTGCTGCCGCACACGAACGGGACCATCGCGATCACCATCAATCCTAAGGACTGCACCTTATCCGGAGACTTCGACCCTGTCCTGGTCGTGAAGACCGAGAAGAGCACGATCGCTGCAGAAATCGACATGTTCCTCCGCATCAACGACACCGACATTCCTGAAATGGCCAAAGGTGTGGAAAGCGTCCGCGCAGGCTTTGAACCCCAGGAAGCACCAATCGAAATCACGAACACCGGCGACCGCACCACGACATACATCCTGGACGTTGATGGCGCTGACTTTGTCAGCATCCTGCCCGAGCAGGTGACGATTGATGCGCGCGAGAGCGAAGACGTCAAGCTCATCATGCAGCCAGTTCCTGGAACACGTGCAGGCAAA
>CAYYLN010000056.1:0-2039 GCA_964472615.1 uncultured Methanosarcinales archaeon | reverse complement strand
CACCATCACCGCACGCGTTGAAGCCACCGGCAAGGAATACGCCAAAGCACTCACGATCAAGCTCGGACCGCCCACCCGCATCGAGAACCTCTTCGGAGACTGGCTGCCCTTCACGATTGCAGGCATGGTCGTGCTCATCATCCTTATCATCCTCATTGTCGCTGGCATCAGGAAATATCACTCTCCTGAATTCCAAGCCAAGCTTGCCGAACGGCGTGCTGCGCGCGAAAAAGCGCGTCAGGAACGCATCACCTTGAAGGAAGAAACGCGCAAGCAGCGCGAAGAAGAGCGCGAGCGCAAGGAAGAGCGCGAGGCCAAGGAAGCCGAGCGCCAAGAACGCGAGCTCGAACGCGAACGACTGAAGGCGCAGAAAGAATATGACAAGGAAATCCGCAAGAACTACCTGCTCATCGCCAAAGACCAAATCCTTGCAGGAGCCACGCGCTCACGCAAATACATACTCAAGCTCGCACTGTTGCTCCTCATCCTGGTCCTGATCGGTCTGGGACTCACGTTCCAGCAAGCCCTTGTGCGCAATGGCAACGCCGTGCTTGCAGGCATCATTCTTTTGCTCGGCATCCTGATCCTCCACCGCATGCGACGTCGTCGGATGGCACGCGGACGCTGGAAGCTCGCACTCGCGAACAAGATGCTGTACCTTCCGACCAAGTGGGGCAAGGGGCTCCACGAGCTGTCGTTCACGCTCAATACAGTCGTTGAGCGCCTCAAGGTCACGGTCAAGCGCTCCAGGCCGACAACGCCAGCGCCTGAGCGTGTCTACCAGGGCTTTGTGATCGCGCCGAATGTAGAAGGCGATGTCGTCTCTGACGCACGCTTGAAATTCCGCGTCAAGAAATCCTGGATGCTGCGCAACCGCGTCTCGCCAAGCACCGTCAAGCTCATGCGCCTCGACCATGATCGCTGGCAGGGCATCGGCACTGACGTCGTGAGCACGGATCCGAAATATGTCTATTACGTTGCAGAGGCCGATTCCTTTGGCGAATTCGCCATTGTCGGCAAGCCGAACAAACAGGTCGTCGTCAAGCGGCCCATCGGCCGCTGGCTCGCATGGACACTCTTCGGCGTCATCATTCTTGTCGCACTGATTGCGCTATCTCTCCTCTCGCCGAGCACAGGTCCAACCGTGGGCATCCCTGCGCAGATTTGGAAGCAGGACACCCAGCACACGATCGATCTGGGCGAGTACTTCAAGGACCCCGACAATGACCAGCTTGCATTCACCGTCACACGCACCGACAATATCGACATCCAATTCATTGACGACAAGGCAGTCCTGGTACCACACTATGGATGGTCAGGCCGCGAACGTGCGGTGTTCATTGCAGATGATGGCAAGGGCGGCGTCGTCAAAAGCAACCCTGTCGAACTCGTCGTCGAGCCAAACCTTATCCCGAACACGTGGAAGCGCTATGCAAAGCCGGTCCTGACGGCCGCGATCATCCTCATCGTCCTGCTCGGCGCAATCCTGTTCCGCAAGCGGATCAAAAAAATAATCGGGCTGGAAGCATAATTCTTTTAAGAAATCCAGACCAAGAGTTGTTCCCACGTATCAATCACTGTTAGCTTATCTATAATTCTCTCTGCAAGTGCGGTATACTCCGAGAGCGTTGTCTGTCGGGGAATAACGATGATGCCCGCATGATCAGATGCACGTTGCACTATGTGCGTGAAATCAGATTTATCAAGCGTGACAAGGACGCGGTGGTTTTGCTTTGCAAACTGCAAGTGCTCATGATCTTTCTTTTGCAGCATGTTTGTTTCGTGTGCAGAAACAGCATCGACACCCTCTTTTCGCAGCAACTCGGCAAGCAACGGAGAAAGACACTCATCGATATAAATCTTGGCTATCAATGCCACTCACTTCTTCTCGAGAATTCCCTTCGGTCCCACATGATACCCTGCAGGAGAGTTCGAAAGGATTGTCAGATCCGAATTAATCTCCTCTTTGTTATCATAGTAATACGTCAGCGCCGCATGCACTTTACTCTGAGTGAGGTTTGGGTATGCTGCCACAATTG
>CAYYLN010000055.1:4472-5840 GCA_964472615.1 uncultured Methanosarcinales archaeon | reverse complement strand
GGTGTCCAGCTCAATGCCGATCAGCGAGATGGTGATTCCTTGAGCCCGAGCAGCGCTCACTGCCTGCAGGGTTTCGTGTTCGGGTTCTTTTCCCACCGTGGGGAGGGCATCGGTGAGGACGATCAGGTGCTTGGTGGACGAATCATGGGGAAAGAGCTCGATTGCCTTCCGGATCATGGGCGCAAAATCAGTCTGTCTGCTGGTCATAACGCGGGTGATGCGCTGGAGCAGGAAACCAAAATCATCCGTCGGCGGCACGGCGTCCTTGATCTCCGTGCCAAACACGAGGAGCCCAACCTTATCTTTCTCGGACAAGGCCTTGAATGCAAGTGCAATGCCTGCTTTTTTGCAGGTTTCGATTTTTTTGCCCTTCATGCTCGCGCTTGCATCGAGGGCATAAATGATCGTAATCACGCCTTTGGCCTGTCGTTCACGACTTTGCAGGTCTTCGCAGAGGAGTTCCTGGTGTCCGCGCTTGATGGCACGGGTGATGCTCGAACGTATGGCGATGTCCTTGTAGCGCTCTCCTTTCCTGAACGTATGTGCTGCCCCTGGTTCGCCGTAGGCCGCACGTTTCTTCGTGATGTTCTGGCCGAACAGTTCCTTGGGAATGATGTGGTCGAGCTCCTCGACGTACAGCACGAGGCTCGCGAGCTCAATGCCTTTCTGCTGGACAATGCCTTCATCGTCGATGAGTCCTTGCGCTCGAAGCTGCTCGATGCGCTCGGTGATCTGCCGCTGAAGCTCCTTTCTGAATTCCGGAATGCCGAGATTCTTCTGGAGGTAGTTCAGATCATACCCGGTGAGAATCCTCAGCATGGTCTCGCCGTACAGTTGCTTCGCGATCGAGAAATTCTTGACAAGGTTGGCGAAGATCATGTCGGGCACGAATGTGCCGATAGAACGGTTGAATGCTTCTTCGATGAGCTTGCCGTTGTCGATGGTCGTCTTGTCAGCCTGGAGAACAGACTTCATCAGCTTGTCTTCGATAAACTGGGTGGCGAGCTTGCCTTCGGCCTGTTCTGCGCGCGCGATGGCCTCGATTTCGCCCTCAGGGCTAAAGGCCACCACCACGCTCAAGCTCTCCGTGGTCCTGCACGAAGGATGCATATTCTTTCGCGATGAATTCCTCAGTGGTCTGCAAGTACTTGACTGAGGGCTTGAGCGCGATGCGGTGCGAGAGCACGCTCACGACCGCGTCAGCGATATCATCTGCGGTCACGTTTTTTGCTTTGCGGAGCAAGGCATTGGCTTGCGCGCGTTCATACAGTCCCAAGGATGCCCTGACTGAGGGCTTTTTCTGGATGTCCTTGTGCTCGCGCAGGGCGCGCACGACGTCCCGGTAGTGGGCCAAGGCCTCGTCGTCGA
>CAYYLN010000055.1:2930-4462 GCA_964472615.1 uncultured Methanosarcinales archaeon | reverse complement strand
TTCGCGCTTCTCGCCTTTCATCAACACGATCTCGCGTTCGATCTCTGCAGTGTCAGGATATGTCATGTGCACGATGTC
The DNA here is from genome assembly GCA_964472615.1 of uncultured Methanosarcinales archaeon. GTDB lineage: Archaea > Nanobdellota > Nanobdellia > Woesearchaeales > ARS49 > JAWAAW01. Next base: position 4,384 of record CAYYLN010000055.1, on the reverse strand, counting down.
AAAGCGGTCCATCAGGACATCGCTGAGCTTCTCGGTTGCCGCGGTCTCTTCAGGATTCATCGTGCCGATGAAGATGAAGTTCGCGGGGAAATCGACGAGATAGCTGCCGATGGTCACCTTGCCTTCTTCGAGCACCTGCAACAGGGCATTCTGCACTTTCTCCGGGCATCGGTTGAGCTCGTCGAAGAACAGGATGCCATGGTCTGCCTTGAAAATCTTGCCAGGAGTGAATGCTTCTGGGTTGGTGGGACCGAATTTGAGCGCCTTGATGGGATCGATGTCACCGATGAGGTCCTCGACCGTGAGATCAGGGCTGCCTTGCACGCGCACAAAGCGTTCCTCGGAGAGCTTCTGCGCGCCGAGACCAGCCGACCCGCCGGTCAGCGCTGCTTCACGTTTCTTGCCCGTGAGCAGAGGCAAGAGTTTTGCTACGTTCTTTGCAAGGGTTGTCTTGCCGATGCCTGGCGCGCCGACGATGAGCACGTGCCGGTTCATGAGCAAGGCAGACTTCAGCTGTTGTTTAGTCACTTCGAGACCGAGAATATCCGTGAACGGATCCTTGCTCAAGAGTGATTGGCGGAACGTTGTTTCCATGCGAGAATATGCTCGGGGGATGTTTATAAAGGTTCTTCATTTCCTCCATCGTCGTAACGTTCGATACTGCTCGAATTGCTTGCGCTTCTTTGCGAGCACTTTCTTGATGAGCGGTTTTGCCTTCGTGAATTCTCGTTTCAATTCTGCAATGATGAATTTCCTAATGCGCTGCTGTTCCTGTTTTGCTTCTCGTGCTGCAAGCTTCAATGCGGCACGCGCGTCTTTCCTGCTGATCAGGCCGCTTTTTGCCAACGCGCCGAGTTCTTTCCTGACGCGCTGCTCAGCAAATGATGTTGCTTTCTCGGTCAGTTTGAGCAGTGCGTTGAGATTTTTTTTCATAACAATCGCCTCCGATTTTCCACATGAGGATCAAAGGGAGGATTGCCTTCGCGGATGACGCTGACGAGCAGGATCATCAGCAGGCACGTGGCAAAAAAGAGTCCGATGACTGTGAAGACCGAGTACGTGCCGATCTTGGGCGGCACGTCCACGAGCAATGCGCCGGCTACAAGCAATGATGCGATGATCAGCGCATACGAGAGCCGGTTGCTGCTGCGGTTCAGGTCCATACCAAGGTGTTTGATATCGGTTTCGCGCATGGTGAGCTCGATGGAACCGCGCTTGACGCGTTCCAGGGCTGCGGATGCTTGCTGGGGCAATGCTGCAATCAGACTGGCATAGTCTTTGGAGAGTTTGGTGAATCGTGTGAGCATGGCTTTGGGATGGCGTTGTTCCTTGAGCAGTCGCGTGATCCTGGGTTGGGAGTATTCGACCAGGTTGAAGTCCGGATCCAAGGCAAGGCATGTACCTTCCACTGTCACGAGGGCTTTGCCGAGAAGAATGAAATTGACCGGCATGGC
>CAYYLN010000055.1:0-2920 GCA_964472615.1 uncultured Methanosarcinales archaeon | reverse complement strand
CTTTCGAACAAGGCCTGCAGCATGTTCGTGACGCGTGCCTGGCCGGTTTCAGTGCCATACCATCCGTTCACGATGCGTTCAACATCGAGCTTGAGATCTTCGATTTCTGCATCAGGGGCAGGAACACCGACGGTGAGCAGGACGCGGGTGATTGTGGATGCGTCCTTATTGACGAGCGCTGCATAAATGGTCACGGTCTGCTTGATGAGTTCGTCCGTGAGATTTCCGACAATGCCGAAATCCAGCAGGCCGATCCTATTGCCTGGCAGCACGAGGATGTTTCCAGGATGCAGGTCTGCATGGAATGCTCCGAGTTTGAGCACTTGCTCAAATGCTGCATTAGCGATGTGTTGTGCGAGCATAGTCTTGTCGTGTGCAGAGGCATGCTTCAGGAGCTCGGTGAGCCGCGTTCCCTGAAGATGCTCCATGGTGAGCAGTTGGTTGGTGGTTGCGGGCCAGTAGACGTCAGGAATGACCACGTTCCGGGATGCTTTGAAGTGCTTGGCGAATCGCTCGATGTTGCGTGCCTCGAGCACGAAGTTTAATTCCTGTGCGGTGTACCGTTCGAATTCCTTGACAATGGTCAAGGGTGCGATTGCCCGCAACCCGAGATTCTGCAGACCTGCCGACGAAGCCGGCGCTGCCTTGTCTGCGAAACGCTTTTGGATTTTATGCGCAATGTAGTACATGATGCAGATGTCTGCGGCAAACTGTTCTTTTGCTTCAGGCCGCTGGACCTTGACAACGACCTCTTTGCCGTTCTTGAGTTTGGCGCGATGGACTTGCGCGACGCTTGCAGAACCAATAGGTTTGGTATCGACATGATCGAAGAATGACTTCAGGGGCGCCTTGAGGCTGGTCTCGATGACGTTCTGGACTTTGCTGAACGGCATGGGCGGTACGTCGTCGAGGAGTTTCTTGAATTCGTTGCAGTACGCTGCAGGAAGAAGATCTGGCCTGAGGGCAAGGAACTGACCGAGCTTCAAGTATGCCCCGCCGAGCTCTTCCATGATCTTCCGGAGCCGTGCCGGCAAGTCCGTTGGCAGCTTGCCTGTTGGGGTGAGCTTTTTGAGGAATGGCAGATGCCAGGTGAGGCCGAGCTGGTGCACGAAATAACCCAGCCCGTGCGTGAACAAGACATTAACGACATGCCCTGCGCGCTTCCAGCTGTTTTCCATACGTCGGAAGTTCGAGCAGATTAGGTATATATACTTTACTTGCCATCCATAGATGTCAAGAACCACCAATCACAGACTGGTGGAAAACCGCGACATTTTTAAATTCGTCACAGTCCACGTTGAGCCAATGGGTTACGAACTCATCATTACCGAGAAGCCGAATGCGGCAAAGAAGCTAGCAGAAGCGCTTGCCGATGGCAAGCCGATCAAGGAGGACTACAAGGGCGTGCCGTATTACAAGGTCACGCATGGCAAGCATGACATCATCGTTGGTTCTGCAGTCGGCCACTTGTTCGGCCTTGCGGAGAAGGAAAAGAAAGGATTCACGTATCCGGTCTTTGACATTGAATGGGTGCCGGTTTCTGACGTATCAAAAGAGGCCGCATTCAGCAAGAAATACGCTGATGCCCTGAAGAAGCTTGCCAAGGACGCAGACGCGTACACCGTGGCATGCGACTATGATGTCGAAGGGGAAGTCATTGGGCTGAATATCATCCGCTACTTGTGCAACCGCAATGACGCGCGCAGGATGAAATTCTCAACGCTCACCAAGGATGACCTGATTGAGGCATACACGAACCTCTCGCAGCATTTGGACTGGGGCCAAGCAGAAGCAGGCGAGACACGGCACTATCTGGATTACTACTATGGCATCAATATCTCGCGTGCCTTGACGTCCGCGATCAAGGCAGCGGGAATGTTCAAGATTCTTTCCACAGGACGCGTCCAGGGACCCGCGCTGAAGATTATCGTCGACCGCGAGAAGGAAATCAAGGCGTTTAAACCAGTGCCGTACTGGGAGATCGAGCTCAACGGCGAGGCAAAAAAAGGGCTGATCATTGCCTGGCACAAGACTGAAAAGTTCTGGGAGAAAAAGCAAGCAGAGCACGTGATGAAGAACGTGCATGGCGTCAAGGAAGGCACAGTGAGTTCGGTCGAGCGCCGCACGTTCAAGCAGAATCCGCCGCACCCGTTTGACCTCACGACCCTGCAGACCGAGGCATACCGGTGTTTTGGGATCTCACCCAAGGCGACACTGGCGATCGCGCAGGACTTGTACACCGAAGGGTATCTTTCGTACCCGAGAACGTCATCGCAGCAATTGCCTGCGGCAATCGGCTTCAAGAAGATCATTGACCAATTAAGCAGACAGAAGCAGTATGCGGCATTGTGCCAGCACGTGCTCAGTCAGGGCAAGCTGCAGCCGTACAACGGCAAGAAGACTGATCCTGCGCACCCTGCAATCTATCCGACCGGCATTGTGCCGAAGAGTCTTGAGGACCGCGAGTTCAAGATCTATGATCTTGTCGTGAAGCGTTTCCTGAGCACCTTCGGCGAGCAGGCGGTGCGCGAGACCATGACAATACTCATTGATGTGAACAAGGAGCCCTTTGTCGCAACCGGCACGCGCACCGTGGAGCCTCACTGGCACAAGCTCTATGCGCCGTACGTACGTTTGGAAGAGCTCGAGCTGCCTGACGTCAAAGAGCATGATGCGATCCATGTCAAGAAGATCACGCTGCATGACCGCGAAACCCAGCCGCCCAAGCGCTACACACCCTCGAGCATCATCCGCGAGCTTGAGAAGCGCAACCTGGGCACCAAGGCGACGCGCGCAGAGATCATCGACACCCTGTTCAAGCGCAATTACGTGACCGGCGAGCCCATCACCGCGACCGACTTCGGCATCCGCGTGATCGCGATCCTCGAGAAGTACGTGCCCAAGATCGTGGACGAGGAAT
>CAYYLN010000054.1:664-6076 GCA_964472615.1 uncultured Methanosarcinales archaeon | reverse complement strand
TCGGAGGAGGCTACATTTCTGCAGAGCTGGCGCACTTTTTTGGTTCGCTCGGCACCAAGGTCACGATTTTGCAGCGGTCGGAGAGACTAATGACCAATGAGGATACTGAGATCGCGCAGGCATTCACCAAGGCGTTCGCAAAGAAGCACAACGTCATCCTCAACGCAAACACGGTTCGCGTCTTCAACCAAGGTACGAGCATCGCGGTTGAGTACGAGGCCAAGGGCAAGAAGCATGTTGTTGCAGGGGAGCAATTGCTCGTTGCTACTGGCAGGGTTCCGAACACTGATGTTTTACAGGTCGAGAAAGCAGGCATTGCAACGCACAAGCCGGGTTTTGTGACGACAAATGAGTATATGGAAACGAACGTGCCAGGCATCTGGGCGATTGGTGATATCGCGGGCGTGTACTTGTTCAAGCACTCTGCAAATCTCGAAGCACAGTATGCTGCGCATAATGCGTTCAATCCTCAGCAGAAGGAACGGGTGCCGTATGATGCGATGCCGCATGCTGCGTTTTCCTCGCCACAGGTCGCGAGCGTCGGTATGACTGAGGAAGAACTGCAGGAAAAGAAGATCCCGTACGTTGTCGGCAGGTATCGATATGACGATGCGGCGTATGGCCATTCGATCGAGGACAAGGATGGCTTTGTCAAGGTCTTGGCCGATCCGAAGACTCGGGCAATTCTTGGCTGCCACATCCTCGGCACTGATGCCGCGACCTTGATTCACGAGGTCATTGTCGCCATGAAAAACAAACTGGGCGTTGATGGCATCCTCAATGCAGTGCACGTCCACCCTGCGCTTCCAGAAGTGGTCCAGAGGGCGTTTGCAAGCATTGAATTGCCAAGAACCACCTACTCAAGCAGGTGGCGTGAATTATGAGCTCAGGGCGTATTTAGGCGTTGTAAAGTCCCTCTCGAGAACCCAAAGCAGCAGCCTCAGCAAGGCGTGAAGACTGCTCAGAGAGAAGGATCATTCGCGAAATAAGATACTGGCTCTGAGGAACGCTATTCGTTCTTACGCGTGCCTACATTCACCTTGATTTTCCGCGGGAGAAATACCAGTACGCACCAAGGACGATAAGCGAGGCAATGGCGAGGGCATAGAACGTATTGGTGATGGTCCAGAAGCCCGCGGCCGGGAGCTCACGCACTGCAGGAGCAGCTTCAACCACAGGTTCTGCTTCCACAGGAGGCAGAGTTGTGGGCTCGGCAGGCACAACAGGACCCTCGCAGGCCTGGGCAGCCAAGGGCTTTAACTTTGTCGTACCGCAGGCATTCGAGTCTGCGCATTCACGCACCTTCTGGCCATGAGCGCATTCGCCCCATGCCTCGCACGCCCAGCTTTCTACGCATCCCTTACTCAAGAGCTCGATCAGGAGTGTCGCGCGCGTGGTAATTGCGGTCAATGTCACACGAACGTCTTGAACGTTGTCGTTGTTCAGGTCAACAAGTTGTGGAGTATTCACCCTGAGCGTAAACGATTGTGTCGAGTGTGCAGGGCTCGCGATTCGTATGATAACACTGTTTGTTAATACGTCAAAGACTGACAAGGTATAGAGGGCATCAGTCGTAAATGTAACCTTGTCATCACGCTTGAGACTGAATGTTGCGTTGGATCCAGTCAATTTGTATGTTTGTGACAACGATACGCCTCCTCCGCCACCGCCGCCGCTGGTAGAACCGCCGCCACTTGGCAGTCCTTCATAAGAGTATGATGTGAAGTGCGTTACATCATAGGTGTAATTGCCGCCAGTGGCATAACCGATTACTTGGCAATCAGCGCACTGGGTGTACGAGTTGTCATTCTCGTAATCAACTATGGGCCGTATATTTGCGTTGGGAGCGTTAAAGAAGATAAGTCGCGCAGACCTGTTGAGGGACGTGGTATTCTCGGTGTTTGCCAAGCGCACTTCTCCGGTCGAAGGATAGGTTACCTGACTGAAAAAGTTGCGGATGCCAGTAATGTTCGTGATGTCACTATGGTTGAAGTCGATTTTGCTGCGGCTTGAGTCCTCAATGATGATGCGGCCTGCAATGAGGTCAACGTCGTTTTGCGTGACAATGCTCTGGCTTTGGTTAAAGGTATTATTCAGCGCATCCAAAAGGTGCAGGACGTAGGTGTTATTCGTGTTATTCCCATAGGAACTGTTGGTAATGTTATTGTAGATGCTTGTAGCAAGGAACAAGGCTTTTGTGTTATTGGTGAAATTGTTGTGCCTGATGTTCGAATAATTGGTTCCAAGCAAGTGCACGGCAAGGGTGTTGTTTCGTAGCGTATTGTTTTCTATCAAGGCGCCGTACATCGAGTTGTTCGCGTAGATCGCCATGGTGAAATTGGTGATGTTGCAATTGCGGATCGTTACGTTTTGTTGTCTAATCCCAATCATGATGCCGATGGTCTGGTTGGCTGGTGAGCCGGTGATTGTGAAGTTATTGCAGTTGAAATCAATGTTGGTGTTATTGAGAACAATGCAGGGGGCTGTGTCCATGCTGCCATTAATGCTCACGTTCAAGCTTGCGCTTCTATTGACAACCTGACACCGATTAACCGTTGCAGCGCCTGCCTGATGGCTTGAGAACTGCGTGACATCAAACGTAAAGACATTTCTGACATAACTCACAAACGTGCAGATGTCTGTCGGGCATTCGGTAAATGTCGGGCTAATGGTATCCACATAACTAATTTGGGGTTCTGGCGCGATAAAGCTCGGGTCATCAAAGCGGATGCCAATAAGCTGAATCCGCGCAGTGCTGTTGAACAGGCTCAGATTTGTCGTATTGACGTACGCAATCGCGAGCGTGGAAATATTCAGCTTTGCCTTTGTGACGTCAACGTGAAAGCCGCTCAATGATACTGTGCCCGTGAACTTGATTGTTCCGTTCAGGCTGTTGTTGAACGTCGCATTGGTCAGGTTGTTGGAGTAACTTTGATTGAGGTAAATCCATTGCGCAACATCAGTGAAGTTCGTATTGTCAAAGATGGTGAAGTTTGAAACGTTGAGATACACACCATAACCGAGTGTTCCATTGGTGCGAATGATATTGTCTCTGAACGTGTTGACGTTGTTCACATCATACACGTAAATGCCATAGTTTTCAGTCGTGCCTGTGGCATTAATGACAGAACGAGTAACATTGTTGAATGAGCCCGAGAGCTCGATGCCGTAATTGCGAGGTCCAATTGCTGTCAGATTAATGGTATTGTTCTCAAAGACATTGTATCGCGACCCTGTACCCAACAACTGGAGACCACGACCCAATCCGACAGTGAACAAGTTGATGTTCGCAGTGTTATTTGCAATTAAACTGGAGTTCACGGAATTGAGGCTTATTGCAGTTCCATTCTCTGACGCATTAATCTTGATCGTGTTGCCTAGAATGGTGATGTTACTGCCACCCCTGATGAAAATGGCAGTGGCGATACCATTGCTGATGGGGACATCTGCACCGGTTTCTGCATAAATCGTGGTATTGATAATAGAAAGGTTATACACATCTGTTGCATAAATGCCATAACTGTTGATTGTTGCATTGCTCGTGAGCGTGCTGTTCAGAATAATGGTATGATTTGCGCGGGATATGTTGATTGCGATATCAACACGTCCGGATGAGGCGTTTCCATCAGTAATGTTGTTACAGCCTGAAATGGTAACATTTGTTGCATTGAGTACCAGGATACCAAAGGACTGGTTGCCAGCTGTTTCCAAGGCATTGCCATAGGTGATACTAAACCCATCGCAACTGAAATTCACGTTACTTGCGTTAATAATAATACATGTTCCGTTGGATATGATATTTCTGTCCAAATCACTGGTGGTATTGATTTCAAGCCCATACCGATCACTACTTGCATTAGCACCATTTCCACAATCAGTGACGCTAATGGCAGCAATAAAGGGGATGATCAACGCCAATAAACATACAGACAGTAAAATCGCTTTTTTCACTCAATCACACCTCTCTCGCATATGGTTCTCAACAGTATATATTTAAATTTTTGTTCCCACTTTTGAGTCACACTCACATTCGATGAGAACTCATTGAGCCAAAACTCAATACGCGTGTGGTACCCCGCACAGGGAAGAAGCTGCTCGCTCAATCCGAAGAACGCCCACGCCGGGATTTGAACCCGGGTCGGAGCCGCGACAGGGCTCCATCCTAGGCCACTAGACTACATGGGCACTGTTCTTTCGAGAAAAAGGACCACTTTTTAAACCTTTTTACCCCACGATCGGCGTGTAGATGACTTCTTCGGGCTTGACGCTGTTGTACACGACCCAGGAATAGCTCTCAACCACAGGAGTTGGTCCGCTGGTTTCGACCTTGATTGGCATGCCTGTCTTGGAATCCAGACGAAGGATGACCTCGTTGTTTCCGTCCTGGAAGTGCAGAACGGGATTGACTGTTTTCCAGCCGGTAATGTCTTTAACGTATTGGTCTGTGTCCTCGATTTTTGTGGGCGCCGCGTATGAGAAGCGCGTGAGCCAGTCCTCAGGAAGCACGGGATTGAACGTTTCGAAATCAATGGGGATTTCGACGTTCACCAAATCATGGCATTTGCTCCTGTCCGCATGATAGCTGCCCATGATTGTTTGCTCAGTTCTTGGGTCGCAATAACCGGTTGCTTTCTTGGTCCTGCGGTCGATAAATAAGTCGGTAATATAGCCTGGCGTTTTGTTGATGAGCATTGATGTGGGCGTGAGCTTGTCGAGTTCTACGTGGATGATGTCGCCCTTGACAAAGTAGCGCGTCTTGCCGTGGGAGAAGGAATAGCTGTCCACGTTCTTACGGAACTTGATCATGCTGTCTGACAGTATGAACTGCGCGGGCTGTTCTGCAGTCTTGTTGATGGCCATGCTCTCGTCTGCCTGCACTTCGTCGCGGTCGCATACATCGTTCTTGTCGGCATCAAGGCAGCAATCGCCAGGGCTGTATATATAATACGGCGGATTGCATGCGGTCGTGGTGATGTTCTGCGGCAGAATGACTGCGGGCTTGCAGGCAAGCAGGAACAACAGGGTGATGAAAACAAGGAGCGCGCGCATGGTGCGCTGGCAGAACAATGCAGTAATAAAGCTTGCGTTCGGAAGAAAAGATACCACAAAACAAGAGCGCCCAGACGAGAACCAAAAGTAATATCCCCGTCTCAGCCTGATTCTGTTGAGTTAGGCTGCGTGGAGGCTACGAAGAGACTAAAAGGTGGCTACAAAAGAGATAAATTTATATACTTGTGTAGCCACCCATATTGTGTGGTATACACTGAAGTTCGCAGCCAGGGGAAGAAAAAGAAGTTCTATCGTGTGTATACGTATCGGAAGCATGAAAAAGTGGTTCATATCCGGAAATACTTAGGAAGCAATATTTCACAGAATGTATTGAAAACAAAAGAACGCGCAGCAGACCGTCAG
>CAYYLN010000054.1:0-654 GCA_964472615.1 uncultured Methanosarcinales archaeon | reverse complement strand
AATGCACTCTTAAGCAGGAAGGAAATCGCTTTGCTTGAACAAATCAAGCAACGGCATCAGGCAAAACATCCTGCGACCTTCGAGAACAGGTATGAAGCGTTTATCGCGGAATTGACGTATGACAGCACAGGAATCGAAGGCAATACGCTCACTTTGCGCGAAACCGCGGCAGTGCTCTTCGAGGGAGCGACACCTGCAAAATCACTCAGGGAAGTGTACGAAGTCCTGAACCACAAGAAAGCGTTCGACTACATGCTGCGACACCAAGGAGACGTGATGACTAAGTTTCTTTGTGCGCTGCAAGTAATCGTGACTGAGAACACACTCAGGCCGGAAGTAGCGGATCAGGCAGGCAGGTATCGGACTGTCCCGGTGTTCATCCGCGGCGCGAAAATCATTCCGCCGCCTGCAGCACAAGTTCCTCAGGAAGTAAGACGGCTGCTCGCATGGTACGGCAAGAACAAAAACAAACTGCACCCGCTCGTACTCGCAGCATATTTCCACGCAGCATTTGAAGCCATTCACCCGTTCGTTGACGGAAACGGCCGCACAGGACGATTAGTGCTCAATTTCATGCTCCACAAGAATAACTACCCCATGCTCAGCATTCCCCGATCGCAACGCCTGCGCTACTTCACCACACTCGCACACGCG
>CAYYLN010000053.1:4088-6354 GCA_964472615.1 uncultured Methanosarcinales archaeon | reverse complement strand
TCGCCTCACACGGCATTGCCGCGCACCAAGCTGGTGCGCAAGCGTTGGCGATACATGAAGAACACCGCACGATGCTTATAAACCTTGTGCCTTGAGCTCGAGCATGGGCTCATGCGTCGCACCCTTCGGGCTCAACCGGCTCTTGAACAAGACGAGTTTGTTCACATCAAAGGTTTTGGGCTCGACCTTCATCTTCTTGAGGGCATCAAGGAACTTCTCCTTGTCTTTGATATACTTCACGCGGGCGATCGTGAGATGGGCCTGGAAACGCTTCTCCCTGACGAATAATCCTTTGAGGGCGTCATCGGCGAGCACATGGAGCTCATCGAATTTCTCTGACGGCGTGAGTCCGACCCAGACCACTCGGATAAAGTCCTCGGTGAACACGCCAATGCTGTTCAGCATGGCACGAAAAGGCCTGAATTTCACTTCTGAAAGACGCTGTTGGATCTCATCGAGCTTGTTGTCCTGCACGTCACCAAGAAATTTGATGGTCAAATCAATGTTGTGCGGGATGGTGAGCTTTGCCTCAGGCAGTTGTTTCGCAAACTCATGCACGTAATCAGCAATGTCCTGAGAAACTTCGCACGAAATAAATAAACGCATAAAAAACAAAATAGGCGAGCCTTATTTCTCGCCTTCTTCCTCGCCAAAGCTTTCGCTGTCTGCTGCTGATTCTTCAGGCGGTTCTGCAGGTGCTTCTTCAGCGGCCTCTTCGCCTGCTTCCTCTGCTGGCGCTTCTGCTGTTTCTGCAGCAGGCGCTGCTTCGCCTGCTTTGCCGACCACTTCAGCAAAGCCGACCTTGCGCAATACCTTGGTCACGCGAATGCGAACGCGATCGCCCTGCTTGACGCCAGGAACGAACAACACGAAGCCGTCCTTCTTTGCCAGGCCGTCTCCTTTTTCGCCCACTGCGTCAATGACGACTTCCAACTCGTCCCCGACCTTCACCGGAGCAGTGCTGGGTCCGCCACCATATCCTCCACCGCCGCCATAGCCTCCTCCTCCGCCATAGCCGCCACTGTCACGATCCCTTCCTCTTCCACGATTTCCGCCATACATGTTTGTATTCACCTTCAATTTCAATTGCTTGCTTGCAACAGGGTTGCAATAGCCCTGTCCAGCACGCGTGAGTTTTTAAAAGTATGCATCAAAGAGGCATCAGCCAGCATCTTCCGCACCCAGCCAGATCGAACCTGTCTGGGTGACGAGCCAGCTGACACCACCTGTGCGACGCATAACGGTAGCGGTTTCACTCATGCATTCATCTCAACACATTGATGAACAAAGAAAAATCACACGTCCTTGATGCCATCGTTTTGCACCATGAACGTTGCCTCTGCTTCAGCAAGGTTTGGCGCGTCGACCATCTTGGCGACACGCGTTCCTTTCTTGCCGCGACGCAGGTAGATGCGGTACGTGCTGTTGTGCGCTACGATGTGGCCGCCAATTGCTTCAGTCGGGTCGCCAAAGAACGTATCTGGCTTTGCCATGACTTGGTTGGTCACATAGACCACAAGGTTGTACTTGTCCGCGAGCTTCATCAAGGCATGCATGTGCTTGTTGATCTTCTGCTGACGGTCAGCGAGCGTTCCACGACCGATGAATTCTGCACGGAAGTGCGCGGTGAGCGAGTCCACAATCACCAACTTGACAGGAATATTCTGCTTCTTGATCAGGTCCTCAACTTTTTCTGCGAGCAAAGCCTGGTGGTCGCTGTTGAATGCCCGGGCGACCTTGATGTTCTTCAAGATTTCCTCAGGCTCGAGGTCAAGCCCTTTGGCGATCTGCACGACGCGCTCAGGACGGAAGGTGCTCTCGGTATCAATAAAGACACAGGCGCCACCTGCACCACCCTTGTCAACCGGCAACTGGCAACGCACTGCCAACACGTGCGCGATCTGCGACTTCCCGGCCCCGTACTGGCCATACGCCTCACTGATGCCGCCAGTCTCAAAACCGCCACCCATCAACTTGTCTAATTCCTTGCTGCCGGTCGTTATCTTGACGCACTGTTCACGCTTTTTGAGAACGTCTGTGCCTGATTGGAATTCCATTTCAAGATTCGAACGCGCAATCGCAATTACTTTCTTCGCCGTCGCCTCGCTCATCTCTGTGGCTCCAACCAATTCTCCTGGAGTAGCAACGGCAATAGACATCAGGTCAGCGAATCCTGCTGCCTCGAGCTTCTCAATCGTTGCCGGGCCGATGCCAGGCAGATCTGCGACTGATTGCACTTTTTTTGCAGTGACCTTGGGTCCGTTCT
>CAYYLN010000053.1:1915-4078 GCA_964472615.1 uncultured Methanosarcinales archaeon | reverse complement strand
CATCCATTCCGATTTCTACGATTTGTGTCATGTGAACACCTCGGTTTTTGGTTAATTGGTTTATTGGGAATTGGTTAACTCGGGGTTAACGAGGAAAAATGAAAAACAAGTAAACGGGTTTCAAGCGAACAAATTTACGAGCACACAAGTCAACTCGTTCACTCGACGACCACCTCATTGGCCTGCGCACCATTCAGCGCCAGGTAACGATACGCCTCCTGCAGCACGAGCGCTGCCTTGGGCAAGTCCTGGAGCCTGAGCGAGCTCGCGGTCTTCCAGTTTCCTGCCTGATCCTTGTCGCGATGCTCCAAGCAAACCGTGTGGTAGGAGAATGTCTCCCCTGTCGCACGCTGGCGATCATTCTTCCAGATTGTTGCCGCGATTGCTCCTGCACGGATTTTCTTTTCAGGACCATTGGTATCCGCAACGTGCGGAAGTCCTGCATCAGTTATGGCCGTTTGGCCCATGGGTATTGCTTGCATACAGCACCTCTTGGTGTGCCTTCCTCATTTTGTTCTCCCTTGGAGTTGGAGAGGAGGACTTGAGGATGCGTGCATCCTCAAGTTCGTCGCCAACCTCGGTTGGCGAGATGCCCCCGACCGAAGGCGAGATCGGGGGTAGTTGCGGTGAAGCAACAGTACTCACTGATGACCGCTTCATTTAAATACGCTATTCGACCTTGTCCAGTGTCCAGTGCTTATGGCAAAAGGACAGAAAATACGGTTTTTGGGCTGGTTTTTCCTAGTCCTCGGAATTATTTCGGTATTCTGGCATGTCGTTGTTCAGGATTGGCGGTACGCTGTCTGGTTCTGCAATCACGCCATGATCATTGTCGGCATTGCGGTACTCAACAGAAACCGCTTTTGGCTCACTGCCATGCTGAATTGGGCACTCGTCCCAGTAAGTTTATGGGTGATTGATTTTGTGGGCAAACTCGTTTTCGGCGTTTATATCTTCAAAATCACTGAATACATGTTTGTCGAGCCATGGTGGAGACATTTCCTCGGTTTCCAGCATTTGTTCACTATCCCACTGATGCTCTATGCATTGTACCTGTTGGGCAAGCCGATGAAGAATGCGTGGGTGGGAACTGCATTTCATGGAGCAGTGCTCTGGATTATTTCATACTTCCTGATCACACCAGACTACAACATTAATTGTGCGCACACGAGCTGCGTGCCGATGATTATTCCACAAACCCCATTGTATGCTGTTCTGTGGCCGATCATCGCCATCGCAATGTTCTTCATCACAAACTGGTTCTTGATCTGGCTCGCGCTTACTTCGCGACGCTCGTAGGCTGGTCTGCACTCGCTTGGCTCGTGCAAGTTTCAGTGCACAAGCAACCACGCATCAAACCCGAGCACTGCGAAGAAAATAATTGTTTCAACAATCGTTCCTGTCTGGACTGGCCCGCGAATCCTGAACCGCGCGACTGGATGCAAGAAATTTATGCCAGATACGGTCAAGGCATCGCTGAGCAAATGGCTCAGGTATCCAACGAAAAGACCGAAACCATAGATAAAGCCCAGCCAGTACCACAATGCACCGAACACGAGCAACGCTGCGAAGATGCTGTGAAAGAACCCACGATGGCTGAAGAAGAACGGGATGGCTTTGGTGAGTTTCAACGTGTTGTTGATCTTGCTTTCTGGATGATCAACATCAGGCAAGAACGCGCCAATAATGACCAATGCGATGAACAATAACTGATTCGAGACTGTACCGTACTTGATGGTCAGGAGTCCTGCGAGGACGCCGAAGGCGACGTGTGTCTTGGCAAGCATAAACTGCACGTGAGAACACTATTATATATACTTCACTGAGAAGGTGCAGGCGTCGTTGCCTGCATTTTCGCAAGCTCTTCTTTCGGGTCAGGATTCGGAAAGACCAATTGTACGTTGAATTCCAAGCGGTCAAAGAACGTGTTCTTTTTTGCCCTGCCGACGAACTTCACGATCTGGCCCAAGAGTTCGGTCTTGGTCGGCTCGAACTGCTCAGGAGTTTCGCGGAATGGCAACAATTGGTCAAGCGTCTTGCCGAGCAAGCGCTCTGCCTGCTGGCGGAACAGGACGCAACGAATGTTCTCTGTGCCGTCATCAAGGAAAACATTCATGACAAAAGCGTATTCAGGTTTCACGACACCATGCTTCTCGCACACGA
>CAYYLN010000053.1:0-1905 GCA_964472615.1 uncultured Methanosarcinales archaeon | reverse complement strand
ACGAACTGCCCTTCCTGGTCTCTCGCTCGGCCATTGCATGTCGGACAGATCTCAAAGAACCGCGGATCAAAGACCTGCACAATGGTCCCGAGGAGTTCGACATTCTCATCATTGTCCTGCAAAGCCTTGATTTCTTTCCTTATTGCAGCAGCGCGCTGCTTGACCTCGCCAATCGTGATGCCCAATGGGTTGAGGATCAGGTTGGATTTCTCGTTCAGGTGGACTTCTGCAAAACCACGGTTGTTCTCCTTTGCATAGCCGCCCGAAACCTTGATGATCGTGTTTGGCACGAGCTTGCTCACAATCTCTGCCTGGTCACCCCAGCCCACCACGCGCATGAAGCCGGTCTCATCAGCGACCATGCAACTCGACACCTTGCCTTCAGTGCCGTCCTGGCGCGCGAACGTGTTCAATGGATAGACATTCTGCACCTTGCCTGTGAACTCGATTGAGCGCATGCCTGCATAAATGTCCTTGATCTTGCCTGAGTTCTCAAGAAGCTTGACACCGATCTCGTTCGCGACAATGTGCGCCGCGCCCTCCTTGCTTATCAATCCTGAGAGCTGCTTCAGCTTCGCATCAATGCGCTCCTGGATCTGCGCACGAGAAAGCCCTGCCTTCTGCTCAATCTTCGCGAGCATATCCTCATATGGAATCCGAATCACTTTAACCACCCAACAAGTTACCTCGTTAACTAATCAACGAGTAAACCATGATTGGTATAAATAGTTTTTGATTACTCTTCTGAAGGCAGTGTTTCTGGTGCCACAAGATAGAATGCGAATTTAATTGTAGGCGCCTTGTTGTCGGCATAGACGCTCTTTTTATCATCTTGCGCAAGAGTAAAGAAGAAAAGCTCCTGCTCTTGCGGATCATTGTCAATCGTGATGGTCAAATGCTCATTGAGCACGTCCTGCTGCCAGATGAGCTCGACTTCTGCACATTCCTTTTTTGCCTGCGTGCTGCCCTTTGCTGCGCACCGATCAATGATCACCTGCATGGTCTTCGCGAGCACGTTGTAGATGCTGAGATTGTAGTCGAACGGAATCTCGATATTTGGCCTGAAGACGTACACGCCCGTGACATACTCTTGATAGTCATACGTGACTGTCCAGAGCCCGAAGAAATCAGCAGGCGCATAGTATTTGAATTGTTCGGGTGGCGCGAGAATATTAAGAAATAACGGCGCTGTCGCGATGGCGAGCAGGCGGTTGCCGGTGATGAGGAACTCATAGGGAATGTTGAACGTCTTTGCTTGCACAGTAATCCGTTCTGTCGCGCTTCGTCTCTCGGCCAGCTTCTGTGCGTACAGCGCAGTGTATGCGGGCAACTGTCTCTTCAGAAGCGCGTATACTGATTCGTACGCGTTCGGGTAACAGAATTCTTTCGGTTTTTCCTTCGTGTTCCAGAGAGCGAATCCTTGGTGGAATGAACCGCAGCCCGATCCAGGATTCTCTGCGAAGCCGCCGTTCAGCCCAACGTTCATGACTGCCTGCGCTGCAGTCCACCGCAGGCCTGTAGACATGAAGCTCACGAAATAATCACCATCTGCATACGAGTTCTGGATCTCGAACGCGCGCTGGCTGATGCTCTTCCACGGCGACGTTTCGGTCGCAATGGCCGTGACCACCAGCAGGATGCTAACCATTGCTCCAATCACGACAAACATCATGCTGATGTCGAAAAGTTGGCCTTTTTTCATGGGCCACCCCCAATCAGCAGCGCTACATAGAGCGCGGTCTTGTCATCGATCGGAACAAAGGTCGCTGCTTTCTCAGCCCAATCTTCAGCCACGAGATAATGTGAGGGATTGCCACACCCGCCAACGCGCGATTCCCAGGAACCATCCTCTGGCAACGAATCAATGCAGGCGTACTGATCCGCAAACGTCCCTGGCGGCTGCTT
>CAYYLN010000052.1:2787-6747 GCA_964472615.1 uncultured Methanosarcinales archaeon | reverse complement strand
TCAGGAATCCTGACCAAGGTCAAGAAGCTGCGCACGCAAGGAACGCCCCTGCGCGACCTCTGCTATGCCCCCCAAGAAACGTGGTTGGCCATGCTCGCAGAAGTGGCTGAACGGGCAATGGCGAACACTGGCAAGAAAGAACTCGTGCTCATCGGAGGCGTTGCGGCAAACAAACGGCTCGGCCAGATGCTTGATGCCATGTGCAAGGCTCGCGGCGCTTCATTCCATGCCGTGCCATTACAATATTCTGGCGACCAGGGAGTTATGATTGCTTGGCAAGGTATTTTGCAGTACAAGGCTGGCGAGCGACGGACTCCAGCAACCGCAGACATTGCACCCTACGAAAGAACAGACGAAGTACCGGTGACGTGGATGTAGAAAGGTTTAAAATCTCTGAAAACATATTCTGATTCATGACAACAACAATAGCACCGAGGAGATTTGACTACCACCTGTATGGGAAAGGATTTAGGCTCGTCGGTGGCGAACCGCCTGCGGGTTTCCGCGCCATGCCCACTGAGGACCTCATCGTGCGCGTGCTCAAATATTCGCACGAAGCTCGCCATGTGGAGGGATTGCCGATTGCCATTCGTAAAGCCCCCCCGACTATGCAAAGCTCCAAAAGCTGGCGGTCAGGTATGGTATTCCCAACCAAGTAGGATACGTTCTGGATGTGACCAAACGGATTTTTGAGGAACGTGGTTTTTCCGTGCCTCCTGAATTGGAGCAGACGCTTACATTCCTTGATGGACACAAGCTTCCCAAAGAACAACAATTCTACACACGCGATTCAGATGAGATTGCGTATTTTCTTGCAATACGACCAAAAAGAACGCCAGACGAACGCAAATGGAATCTTCGATTAGGCATGCCTTACGAGGAATTCCAGGGACAATTCAAGGTGCACGTCGGTGACCAATAAGAAAAGCGATTTGATTACGTTTCTTCGAGCACTTGCCCTCAGAAACCCAGGATGATGGTGCTTACCACCAGCCGCGCTTCTTCTTCGCAGGCTTGGCCTTGCGGGCTGCCTTCTTCGGTTTCGCCTTCTTCTTGGGCTTTACCTTTTTGGCAGTCCTTTTGGCAGGCGCGGCACGGACGGCTTTTGCCACAGGCGCCAACGGCTCAAAGATGAGCCCGCAATCACGGCAGATGATCTGGTCGCGCATCATGCCATGCACGATGTTCTGCGAAGCACAGTCCGGGCATTCGGTGATGCTCTCAAGATGGTCTTCAGCCATGGAGCATCGCGCTGAAGCAGGGACTATAAAAACATTGTGTATTACGCGTCGGTACTGCTCTGCAGTACCGAGCATGCTCATGAATGCTTGGGCATTCCTGACACGTAGGGAACAAGTGTCCTCATGTCCGCTTCAACTTTTTCAGAACATTCCCTTTGCCCTTCCAGACGAGCGAGTGCTCAAGGACCTCTGCAATGTTCTGGACAGGGATGATCTTGATCCTGGTGAGCTTCTTCTTGTCAACCACAATGTCTTGCAGGTTGCTCTTGGGCACGATGACCTGCTTCAAGCCAGCTTCGATAGCTGCCTCGACCTTTGCGGAAACACCGCCGATGGGCAAGACTTCGCCCCTGACGGACAGCGAGCCGGTCATGGCAGTGTCCTGACGGACCGGCACCCGGGTCAAGGCAGAAATGATCGACGTAGCGACCGCGATGCTTGCGGAGTCGCCCTCGACGCCCTCATACGTCTGGAGGAACTGCACGTAAATATCATAGTTCTTGATGTCAGCGCCGAAACGACGCTTGATAATGGCAGAGACGTTCTTCACGGCCTCCTTGGCGATCTCGCCAAGCTTGCCGGTGGCGATAATCTCCTTCTCTTTTCCACCCGGCGTGACTTCGCTCTCGATCGGCAGGATAATACCTGAATACGATCCACCGCCGCCGATCACGGCAAGGCCGTTCACCCGGCCGACCTGCTTGCCTTCCGTAACGATCACGTCATATTCTTTTTTGCGCTCGATGAACTTGTCCGCGATCTGCTGTTCGAGCGTGCGGGCAATCTTCTTGGCTTCCTTGACGTGCGGTTCATCGACGAGCTTTGCCTTCTGCTCCAGGGCAAGGTCGCCGGCAGCACGGATCAGGCCGCCCAGTTCCCTCAATCGCACTGTCAGGTCTGCCTTCCGGTTTGCCATCTTCCGGGCTTCCTCGACGATCTGGTCAACGGCTGCCTTGGTGAAGTGCGGGATGCGCTTGTCCTTCATGACTTCCTGGGCGACAAAACGGGCGATCGTAAGCTGGTTCTCAGGCGTGTCCGGCATGGTGTCCTTCATGTAGACCTCATAGCCGTATCCCCTGATCCTCGATCTGAGGGCAGGGTGCATGTGGTTTAGGGTCTCAGTGTTGCCTGCAGCGACGAGGATGAAATTGCATGGCGCTGGCTCGGTGCGGACCATGGCTCCTGAGCTGCGCTCAGACTGGCCGGTAATGGAATACTTGCCTTCCTGCAACGCCGTGAGTAATTCCTGCTGGGTGGCTGGCTGCAGGGTGGCAATCTCGTCGATAAACAAGACCCCCAAGTGCGCCTTGTGGATCATGCCTGCAACGACACGCTCGTGCGCCGGAGTCCCGAGGCCGCCTGACTGCAAGGGGTCGTGCAGGACGTCGCCGAGCACGGCGCCGGCGTGCGCGCCCGTGGCATCCCAGAATGGCGCAATCCTCTTGCCGAAATTATCGACGAGGAGCTTCGGGGTTTCGATGCGCTGCTGGGGCATGACGCGCCTGCTCAGGCTCAGGACCATGACCAGGCCGAGCACGAACACCATGCCCGTGACCATTGAAGCAGCATACACCACTGCATTGTCAAACGGGAAGATTTTACGGGCATACAAATAATAGGGGATCAGGGAAATGATGATCGCCAGGATCAATAAGACGAGGTTGGTGCCCTTGAAGACGCCGCCTGCCTGGAGCCTGCTCCGAGCGATGATTCCCCTGCTCTTTCCTGCAGGGGTGGTTCTCACGATGGGCTGGTTCTCGTCGTTCGGATTCGGCAGGGCTACGATGTCGACGAGCTTTTCCTTGGGCAGCAATTCTGCGAGGGCGAGGCCGAGCATGGATTTTCCTGTGCCTGGTTCGCCGATGAGAAGGACATGCCTGCGTTGCAGGGCTGCCTTGCGGATGACCTCAACCGCAGCATCCTGACCAACTACCTGATCCACGATCCGTTCAGGGACCTTGAGTTCAGCAGTGGATTTGAACGTCTTGACCATGGGGTGTTTCACCGTCGTATGCTTTATAAGCCTTGTGGGGCACCAAAGCCTTTTATTTTATCACTCTAAAGTGACTAAAATAGAAAGATTTAAATAAGGGCTTAACTTTACCACCAAACAGTAAATACATATTGGGGTGGAATGTATGAACCAAAACGAACCGGTCAATCCTGGTCGACGTCAATTCCTGAATTTCGCAAAGAACGCAGGCATTGTCCTGATCGTACCTCGCGTCTTGCTGGGCGGCGCTGCAGCCGGCACGGTTTCTGCACTGAGCGCTTGTGGCGACGGTGGCGGAAGCGACAGTCCTGCACCCGCACCGCAACTGCCCCTGTATGTTCTTGAACAACGCATCAGCGGCACTCCTGTTGGTGTAGAACAAAACGTTCTGCTCCCGACCAACGTCCGCTACAATACATCTTTGATGTTCAACCCGACGCAAGCTGTCCAGAATGTTGCGATCGATGGACGCCTTTACAATCCTGACAACCACCTGGAATCACGCCTGCAGACCGGCGTCATAAGCTTGGCTCCGAACACGGTCCTGAACATCCCGAACTCATTCCCGTTCGCGCTCCGCCAGAACACGGAAAACGGGCGCTGGGAATACCACCTTGTGACCAGCCCTGGCACTCCTCAAGAGTCCCGCCAAGTTATTACTGGTCTTTATGTGATCCCTTCGGGCGCCCAAGCAAGCTTCGGCAACCTGCGCAATGTGCAGGAGGG
>CAYYLN010000052.1:468-2777 GCA_964472615.1 uncultured Methanosarcinales archaeon | reverse complement strand
GGAAGCTGTTGATGCAACTGACTTCCAATACCAAGCCAGCGACAAGGCACCTGCCAACGCAAACCCAGGCTTCGCCATTGTCCGCGGCGACACCCCTGACGGCATCATTGACACTGCTGCGTTTAATCTCGCCAACCAGTGGCGCGACCGCGTCACTCCATATGTGCAGATCCCGAACAGCCCTCCAATCGTGCCGACTGTCCATAACATCCCTTTGAACCAAGCTAGCGGCAAAAAGTGGCGTGTCCTCATGGGCACCCCTACCACGAACACAGACCTGAGCGCCATCGTGACTGCTCTCGCGCTTCCGACCGCTGATCCATTAATCGCGTCTTACGAGCGCCAAGGCGACTCTGGACTGGTCGTGACCGGTCCGAACGCAGACGCGATCGCATTGGCTGCTGAGGCATTATACAACCCTGCCCAGTACAGCATGACACAGTCAAACAAGTACAAGGTGACCGGCACCTCAGGCAACATCCAGGTCACGGCACTGTGAGGGAAACCATGAAAAAGTTCCTTTTCTTCCTTGCGTTTTTGATTGCATTGCCGGCAGTGCTGGCAGCTGACTTGAGTACGTATCCGTCATTTTCCCCGCAAGGGACACTGGTGACAATCGTTATTCCTGATAACGCCACGAGCACAGAAATCACCAGCATGAGCACGCTCGCAAATGCCTTGCAAAACGCAGGCCACAGCGTGACTGCAAAGACCGCAAGCCAAGTCAACATTTCTGCCCTGATCAACATGCACGTGATCAGCCTAGGCAAAACCAACAACGGCATCAGCGCAGCCATCCTCGGCAACGACAGCACAGTCGTGCAGAACGGCATGGCACGCATCAAGTACTTTGAGACCGGCAGCGTCAAGCAGATCGTTGCCTACGGTAACACTCCTGCAGACACCGAGAAAGCAGCCCATGTGCTTGCGAACTGGCAGACCTTTCCATTGAAAGAAGCCCAAGTGTTTGTCTCAGGCACTATTCCTACACTGAATTTGTCAACCGCAGTGCTGTATATCGACTACACGTGCGGCGGCAACCAAACATACACGTACGGCCAACCATGGCCTCAGCCATGCATCGGCCAGACCCTGCTCCAATACTTCCCTTCCTTGACCTCACAAAACGGTCAGACAGGAGGTAGTGGAGGCCAAACCGGCAATCAGACTGGTGGAAACCAAACAGGTGGTTCAGGCAGCGGTAACCAGACCGTGACTCCGGGCACCTCGTTCAGCATTACTGCGATCACGCTTGGTGACGATGACCTTGACCGTGGAGAGAACGCGAGCACTTCAGTCACCTTGACCAACACTGGCACCGTTGCCCTGACGGACTTCACGTTCAGCGGCATTGACAGCAAATATCAGCTCAGCATTGCTGGTTTCCCATCAAGCCTTGCATCTGGCCAGAGCGCGACACTCACCGTAACAGCTGTCGTACCGTATGACTTGGACGCCGTGGACAATGATTGTGAAGAGAATCCGGTCTCGATCGGCACTCTTACGGTAGGCACGACACAAGGGGCTACGGCAACCCAGAACATCCTGATGCAGGCAGTCAATGAGCTGCGCATCCTGGATGTCTTTGCAGTCATTGCAGGCGAAAAGACGCGTGTCTTTGAGACCAAGCTCTTGGACGTCTACCAAGAGGACGACATCGAAATCCTGGTGGAACTCAAGAACCGCTTCAAGGATGACGACGACGAGGAAGGCCAAGACCAAGCCATTGATGTCAAGGTCGAAGCAGAAGGCGACACGGACGAACTCGACCTGGACGACAGTAACCACGTCGAAGTCAATGCTGATGAAGAAGGCGAAGCCAGCCTCAGCGGCACGGTTGAAAACGATGCCAAGGGCACGATCAAGTTCACACTCACTGCAGAAGGCGAGGACGAGAAGGGCGCCAAGCACTGCGACCAAACGGTTGTCAAGTTCAACGTGATTGAAGGCACCCGCGAAGCCATCAAGCCCGCAGGGCACCAGTCACAGATAAACTTCATCCCGCTGGTCGAAGAGAAGAAGCAGGCACAGCCTCCTGCCACGACTGTGCAATCTAAACCTCGTCAGGAAAGCGTCGAAATCCTGCCTCCGCAGACCGCATTGGTGACGCGCAGCCAGTTCCGTGACAGCAACGGCTACCTCGCCATCGTGCTGGGCATGGTTGTTCTCCTGCTCGCAGTCATCGGAGCAGAGATCGCATACATCTTACACAAGCGCAAGCATGCCAAGATAGCCCTGCAACATTAAGCAGGCCTTCTTGTCCTTCTTCTCCTCAGAACTTCCTGAACTGCCTCTGCGAGCTCTTCCTC
>CAYYLN010000052.1:0-458 GCA_964472615.1 uncultured Methanosarcinales archaeon | reverse complement strand
TCTTGTCTGCGGGTTTCCTGTCGTGCTGGTCTTCTCAGTTCTTTTGCCTTATGCAGCATGAACCACGCGCTTCCCACGAGGAATGCGATGGCGAGCACGGGCAAGAGCAGGCGGTTGACAAAATCAGTATTGAGCACGCTAGTCCATGCGAGGACTTGGACGAGTGTGAAGGACAACAGCATCAGCGCGACAAACACCAGCGTGTTCCTGTAGCGCTCACGGACGCCGAGCAAGGAAAAGAGAATGCCGAGGAAGACAAATGCAACCAGCAAAACCGCGACCGAGCGCGTGAACCACGTAATGACTTGTACAGTCTGGATGAGCACGATGACAAAAAACCCGAGCACCAACGCGACCATCGCGTTATAATTGCTGTGGGGATTGCCTTTCTCGTCCTGTCCGAGGACCTTGGTTTTCTGCAGAACTGCGTAGACCACGGTGAAGACGAGGATGAACGG
>CAYYLN010000051.1:0-6797 GCA_964472615.1 uncultured Methanosarcinales archaeon | reverse complement strand
GACATCGCGCACAGCGCGATGATGAATGATTTTAGCGGCGCTTTGACCACGCACTGCGCTACCGTCACTGGTCTTGAGCCACTCGGCCTACACACTGTTTATGTCGGTTGTCTCAATCATACTGCAACGACAAACGCAGAACTCACGTATAACGTCACGAACATCATTGAGAACTCCAACATTGACGCGGCAACCATCACCAATAGCGTCGTGCGTTTCGTGAACATTTCTCCAACAACGAGCATTGCGAGCAGCACCATCTCCTTTGACACGATCATCGGCAGCACGTTGACGAATGTGACTGGAAACATGTCCACGATCAATGGGAGCACGCTCACAAACTGCCTGGTCATCAATTCGACCGTGAAGGACATCATTGCGAGCGATTGCAGCTTTACCAACAGCTTTGTCGACCCGAGCAACCTGACCGGCAGCAACATCACGACAAGCATCACGCTGGACTCAAACGTCACGTTCTCGAACGTCACGAATTCAACAGTCGACGTGAGCACGATCCAATTCTCGAATATCGCGAATGCACTCATCAATGGTTCGATCATCGTCAATGGCGCGATCACCGGGAGCACGATCAAGAACAGCAATCTCACGAACGCGACGGTCGCGAACAGCAGCAACCTGAATTTCGTCAATGGCTCGAACGTGGTGATCTCGAACAACGTCCTCAGTTCAGGGAACGTGACGGTTGCCGCAGGTAACATCACGTTCAACGTGACTGCTCCTGCAAACCTCTCACAATTCGTGCCCTTGCCGCCGGTTGCGTCGTTCACCTTGAGTCCAGGCAGTTCGATTTCCACAGGCGGCTCAGTGACGTTCACCTCAACCAGTACTGATCCCAACATCGGGACCTCGCTGAATGACAGCATCACGCTGCTCTGGAAGTTCAGCGACAGCACCACGAGCACGAACACGACAGTCGTGAAGGCATTTCCTGCTGCAGGAACCTTCCCGTTCAATCTGACCGCGACTGATGCATTCGGCATGTCAAGCATCGCCACAGGTATGATCACTGTGACCACGTTCACACCAAGCGGTGGAGGCGGCGGCGGTGGAGGCGGTGGAGGCGGAGGTGGCGGCGGTGGAGGAGGCAGTGGCATTGGCCGCGTCTTTCCATACAACTTGAGCGCAGGAAAGACTCATGTCCTGACACTGGGCAGGCTGGACAGCTTGCTCATCGACTACAAGGATGTCCTCTATCCACTCGAGAACGTCCAGATTGCTCGCGATAGTGCGAATTTCACGATTGCAGGCCGCCAGTCAAGGATGATTGTGGGAGAAATGCGCAAGTACAACCTGGACTTTGACAAGTTCTACGATGTCGTGATCACCTTTACGAAGAATTATGTCTCGCGCATCGAGCTTCGCCTCGAGCCAACGACAGAATTGCAGTCGGGCTTCAGCTCGCTGCCTGCACGTGGCATCGTGATTGAGGAGCAAGTGCCTGAGGAAGAACAACCGCCTGCTTCTGTCGCGCAGCCCCCTGCCCCGCAACAGGTTGAGGTCACGGCAAAAGTGCAGAAGGGCCTCTTCCAGCGCATCTGGGATGCCTTGAAGAGCAGCATCACCGGCAGCACGGTCGCACAGACCGGCAGCAGCGGCATGAGCGGCTGGGTGGTCACGCTCCTCGTGGTCGTCTTCGGCCTCGTACTCTACGTCGTGCTCGTTGAATTATTCAACTGGTAATGAAAATGAACAATTGATAATAAATATTCTTTTGCATATCCTTTCCATCACTTGTCTCAACTAATCGAAGAGGTGATTGTTTTGCACATATTTATAACCACTTTAGAGTGGTAAAAACAGAAAGATTTAAAATGAGAACTCTCTTCTATGCGCTCTATGACATCAAGAATGGAAGATCTGAGACGACTGCTTTTCCCTGCTATTGCTGTTGATATAATCACCGGCTACAACGCCTATCAAGAACCCGTAACGCCTTTTGATGCAAAATTCCGCGTTAGTTACTTGCATAGCAATCTCAATGAGAATGATGCGCATCGCAAACAGCTGGAACATAAGGTGAGGGAGTATGGCATCAGTGTGGTCCTGAAGCCTCAACGCTGTCAGCGCGTAGACAGAACAGCCGCATACCGGTTAGAGCGGGGATGGCAAGCTGACGAGTACTATGACGCGAAAGGTAACAGAGTTCAGGAAGGCGCAGTGGAACAACTTATTAAGCAAGGGGCGCCTATAATTGGAGTGTCAAAACAATATGACTTGCGTATAGGCATCGACGACCGAAAAACTCTTGATGCCTTGCTCGAAGTTTTCAGAAAATATGTTAATGCGTACCTAATCAACAAGAAAACAGGTAAAATAGTAACTTATCCCAGAGGTAAAGAAAGAAAAAGCAGAGAAAACCGAAAACATAGATTAATCGATGCTTGGGAAGTCCCGTTTATTAGTGTAGACACAGTTGAAAAATTACGGTTGCCTGGATATCAACACGTGAAAAGAATTTCCCTCAAGAGCTTTGGTTCAGATGTCAGTTCACTTGTTGATAGAAAATGGGATGGGAAGATCATAGAGCCAGAAACTGGACTCAGATACCCTACATTCCGAGAATACCTAGAGTATGCAGGAGTGCCGCCAACAACGGCAGATACAGCTGTCAACAAGGTACTTGCGGATTGGATCAATACTGTTGATTGAGAGAGAGTACGCCAAGCAAAACAAGTCCTTAGGCCTGACAACAGTTAACAACATTTAAATAGTTAGAACACGTATAATGATATGATGACGAAAACAGCAACACCAGAAATGAGTAGGGAACAACATGCCCTGATCGTTGAAAAAGGGGTTGAATTAGATAGAAGGCTATTTACTCCTTTTACGTTAGATAGCATATTGCTAATTGAACGTCGACTTCAAGAATTAAGTAAACAAACAGGTCGCGAATATGTTGCTGTACCGGTAGGCCAGCCCTACGGGGGACCCAAAAAACCTATAGCTCTTCCCAGAGAAGACGTCGAGGCAGCTCACCGCGCATATACTACCGCATTGCGAGGAATCTCGCCAGAAATTGGGAGAGCGTACGACTTACTCACCGAGCGAGAACGACTCGAAACGGGCAAGCCCGCGTTCAACCCCGCTCATTATCCACAAAACTTTCTTGATTTTTTAAGTTCATACGCTCGCAAATAGTCAGAAAAGACGCCCTTTTCAAACTGTCAAAGAGACCCTACCTTCTTGGAGGGTTTTCACATGTCGAAAACTGCTCTTGACGTACGCTACTGACTTCAGTCAGTAGAAAGGACGAGCAGTTTTCGAGCATGCTCAACAACCACGAGCAAATTTTGATGGCGTGTAGTCACGCCACTCGCTTTAGCGAGTGGTTGTTGACATTCTTGTTTCAAGAATATTCCGTATTTGGTTCCTTCTGGGGTTTATCCCAGATAGCTCGGCGTCTCGGTCGTGCCTTGTTTTGATGGTTTCATCGCTTTCTTTTGTTTCTTCTCAGCCATCTCGACTGCTTTTGGCTTCTTGATCGTGCCGTATTCGTCCTCATACTTCTTGATGATGTTGTTCAGCACCGCGAGGATCATCTTTGCGTGCCAGGGCTCAACCATGACGACGTTATGTTTCAACAAAAAGCCCGGTCGTTTGCCGCGCGGGTCAATGCGTGGCGTGATGCACTTGAAGTCAAACGTGAACTGCGTGGGTGTGAAGTTGACGTTCATCTCGTGCGCGAAGAACGGTTCTCCATCGACGATGTTGATGTTGATCGGTTCCTTCTGTTCAGGCATAGGATTCACCTCGGTTTGGCGAATGTGCCATTGGCGTATAAATAGTTATGGTTTGTCGGACATGCCTTGCATTTCCGAGACTTGGCAATGCGCGCATTGTCAAGTTCGTCGCCAGCCTTGCTGGCGAGACATGCTCGCAAATCTGCGTATTTGCGACAGGTATCTGCGGCAGAGCCGCCCAATCAGGATTTCGCAGAAACGCTTTTATAATCATCAACGAACAAAGTGGTCATGAAACTCATCATCTTCGATCTCGATCACACCTTGGTCAATCTGTTTGCGGTTCACGACAAGACATTCCACAAAACCATGGAAGAGATTTTCGGAATCAAGGCATGCTACAAGGAATTGGATTACACCGGCAAGCGCATCCCTGACCTCATCAAGGAATACGCGATGAAGGAAGGGGTCACGCCACAAGTCATTGCGATGAACATCGACGAGGCAGAGCGCGTCTACGCGCGGAATTTTGAGATGTCCTTGCACGAGGTGAAGAAGCACGTGCTGCCGGGCGTTCCCAAGCTGCTGGAAGCGCTTCGCACTAAGCACAAGCTCGCGCTCGTGACTGGTGATCTGCGTCCGATCGCAGAGCTCGTGCTCAAGAAAGCAGGACTTGCAAAGCACTTCCCGGTCATCGTGACTGCTGATGATGCCCCGACCCGTGCAGGCATGGTCAGGCTCGCGATCAAGAAATCCGGAAAGGTTGATGCGATCTGGGTGATCGGCGACAGCACGCGGGACATTGACGCAGGAAAAGCAAACGGCGCCCGTGTCATTGCGGTAACAACAGGTGAGCATGACAAAAAGACCCTTGCAGCGCGCAAACCTGAATACATTTTTAAAGACTTGACGCCTACGAAGAAGATTCGTGAGGTCATTGGATGAACATCAACCTTGTGCTCGGTATCTCGGTGGCGGTTTTTGTCGGTTATCTGCTGCTCCGCCGATTCCTTGCGCACAGCGCGACTGCAGCAGCCTGTCACAGGGAAATCGAGGACCTCTTGACGAACAAGAAATACCAGGTCAAGGGAAAATTTGACTAGTGCTCCCTGCTATCTTCTAATGCCTTGCGCAATTGCTCAGCGCCGGGAAATCCCTTGCCCGCATTGAATTGTTTTTGTCCTTCTGTCCATTCTCCATACAATTGTTCCAAGGGCTTCATCTTCGGGAAGATTTTCTTTTCATCGTGATAGTCTTTCCGGAGTTTTTCAAGCAGGGGGTTTTTGCCGTCTTCGTCCATGATTGAGTAGCCTATGGCGTAGTGCAGGAAAAGGTATTCGATAGGGAATGTTCCGTCGCGCTCTTTTTCAGGCTTGCTCTTTTCAGCAGCGGTGACGTAGTTCGCGAGATATCTGAAGAGCATGGATGCGTTCTTGATCTCCTCTCCGCCAGTCAGCTCAAGGTAGAGTCCCTCGCCTTTCTTTGTTCGTGCCATGAAATACTTGTGCGTGATGTCCAGCAGGCTCTCGGCGAGTGCGGTATGGCGGAATTCCTTGACAATATTCTGGAGTCCTGCGCTTTCGTAGTGCACGAAGATCTCGATACCGATGCGCTTCTTGAGATCATCTTCTGCAAAAGGGTATGCTTTGCGGAGCGCATCCAATCCTTTCTCAGGAATGCCCTCGCGTAAATAAGAGGTTCCGATCGCCAAATTGCATTTTGCGATGCGGTCCTCAAGAGTTGGGAAAATATCGCCCTTCATGCTGAGCGTGAGCGATTTCTGAGCATTGTTGCGCGCAGCAACATAGAGACCTAACACCTGGTCTTTCAATGCCGGCTCTTGTTTACTGGAGAGATACTGCGCGGTATTCCATTGCATTCCTGCAAGATCGAAGTACGCTGTTGCGAGATCTTTTTGCACGGTCTTGTCCTTGTTCATGAGTGTTGATTGAAATTCGAGCTCTGCAACAAGTTTGGTTGCGACAGAAATTGCTTGGGCGGGTTGATCGTGCTTGAGCGCGTTGGTCTGGTTGCAGTACCATTCGGCCAGCACTGCAGAAGCAGCGAGGCGTTTGGACGCGTCCTGTTCTTTGATCCTGAAGTCCAGGAGCAATCGCTCTGCTCGTGCAGGATCCTTCTTCAGAAGTTCTTGCAAGGATTCAAGCGTGACTGGATTTGGAAGATCAGCTGGCTGTTGTTCAATTCTGTGTTGAACAGGGAGGGGCGCGCGCTGCTCTTGGTGAACAGGTGCTTGTCCACAACCGGCAATACCTCCTGCAGCGAAAAGCAACAACACGGTTCGTTCAATTCCCATCGTGCGGGAATTGAGAGAAGACGTCTTTAAATAGGTTCTGACTTATCTGGGAAGAAAAAAAAGGAAACGGTCTCGCGGCCGCCCCTCAAGAAGTCAAGTTGGTTTGGGACAATTGATTGTTGCACAGAGCGGTGTTGAGTTGAAAACGCGGAGCACGTGCTCCGCGAGAGAGATGTGTGAGAAGTATCGGAAACGCATGAGTGCGTTTCAGAGTATAATCGGCAATTGCAGTTTGCCGAGAGGTGGGTTACTAGAGGTGAGAAAAAAAAGGCGGGGTGCGCACCCGCAAGATGGAGCTCGAGGAACGATGCGCGTTCTCGAGTTCGTCGGCAACGGAAGGTTGCCGAGTTGTTGAGAGCATTATTGGAGGCTTTGCACGTAGTTCCGCATGAACCGGGCATCCTCCTTGGTGATTGCTCCGGCACGGAGCAACCAGTTGATCACTTCCAGGTCGTTGTTCGCCTGCTCGGTGGTGTATGACGTCATTCACATCACCTCCTTGGGGAATGGTGTTCGTCATGTTCGGTACTGGAACAGACCATTTATTAATGTATTATGCAGGGGCTATCGGGACAGTGTATCAGGATAGTTCATGCACAATCTTTATAAAGGGTGTAACGGTCGAATGACACATGGTGATCAGCATCGCTATTCGTGGTCCTGAGTGGTTTTTCGGCCTTGATAGCCTGTTTGAGGGTTTTGCCGCGCTTGCCTTGCTCTTGGTCACGTTGTTCAGTCTGAAGGCGTATGCGTTTACCAAAGACAAGCGCTATCGCACG
>CAYYLN010000050.1:2807-7121 GCA_964472615.1 uncultured Methanosarcinales archaeon | reverse complement strand
GTGACGCCGAGCTCCGTTTGCAGCGCCCGAGCCGAGATGCCGATCTTGAACAGCCCGATCGCGAGTACCCATTTCGCCAGTGGCGTTCGGGTCTTTGCAAAAATCGTGTCGCTGGTCCCCGTGAAATGGTGCCGGCAGCGACGGCACCGGTACTCCAGGCGGCCATGCTCTCGCATGCGCCAGATATGACAGAACATCTCGACGAACGGAGTTCGTCGACGAACTTGTCAACGCCAGGCGTTGGCCAAGTGATCGCAAAGCCGTTAGACGCGACTGAACTCATCCAAAAATTGCATGATTTCTTGCACCAGCAGTATTATGCAACCCTGGTCGAACAAGCACGCAAGGGCTTGAAATGGTTGCTGGTGGATTTTGCTGACTTGAGCAAGTTCGACCCGGCTATTGCTGATGCCTTGCTCGAACAGCCGGAAGAAGTCTTGAAGGCGGCAGAGATTGCCATCGAGCAGTTTGATGTGCCTGGAGATCCTGCTGCAGTGAAGCAGTTCACCGTGCGCTTCCTGAACCTGCCCGAATCAAGCAAGATCATGATCCGCAATATTCGATCCATTCATCTGAACAAGTTCCAGCTCATCGAGGGCATTGTCCGCCAGAAATCTGACGTACGACCGCAAGTGACTGAAGCAAAGTTCGAATGCCCAAGCTGTGGCAACACGATCTCCATGCTGCAATTGGACAACAAATTCAAGGAACCTTCCCGGTGTAGTTGTGGCCGCAAGGGCAAATTCAGGTTATTAAGCAAGGTATTGGTGGACGCCCAGGGCCTGGTACTCGAGGAAGTGCCTGAGCAATTGGAAGGTGGCGAACAACCGAAACGCATGAATATCTTCTTGAAGAATGACTTGGTCTCGCCGCTAAGCGAGAAAAAGACCAATCCAGGCTCGCGCATCATCATCGTGGGCGCCATCAAGGAAGTGCCGATCATCACGCGCTCAGGAGCGCAGAGCACGCGCTTTGACCTCTTGTTCGAGGCAAACTCAGTTGTCGGCGTGCAGGAAGAATACACTGATATCACGATCAATCCCGAGGATGAGCAGCAAATCAAGGTCTTAGCCGAAGACCCTGCACTCATCAGGAAGATGATTGCTTCTGTCGCGCCCAGCATTTACGGTCACGATCAGGTCAAGGAGGCATTGTTGTTGCAGATGCTGGGCGGCGTGCGCAAGAAGCATGACGATGGTGTCGTGAGGAGGGGCGACATTCACATCCTACTCGTAGGCGATCCAGGCGCGGCAAAATCACAAATGCTTAAGCGCATGACTGTCGTCGCGCCAAAAGCGCGGTATATTGGAGGCAAGGGCGCCTCAGGAGCAGGCCTTTCAGCGACTGTGGTGAAGGATGAATTCCTGCAAGGATGGAGTCTCGAGGCAGGAGCACTCGTCTTGGCGAACAAGGGCATCTGCATGATAGATGAGTTAGATAAAATGAGCAAGGAAGACACGTGGGCCATGCACGAAGCCCTGGAACAGCAGACCGTGACGATCAGCAAGGCAAACATCCAGGCAACGCTCAGGTGTGAGACCACGGTGCTTGCTGCCGCAAACCCGAAGTTCGGCAGGTTTGATCCTTATGACACCGTAGCAAACCAGATTGATTTGCCGCCAACGCTCATCAACCGTTTCGACCTGATTTTCCCGATTAAGGACATTCCTGACCAGAAGAAGGACGAGAAACTCGCCTCGTTCATGCTGGAACTGCACAAGAACAACATCGAGACGCCGCCATTGAGCACAGAATTGTTGCGGAAGTATGTTGCATACGCGCGCCAATTTATTTTTCCCAAGCTCACAGACGGCGCGATTGAAGAGCTCAAGGAGTACTTCATCAAGATGCGTTCCTCTGCAGGAACAGGTGCGAGCGCGCGTGCAGTCCCGATTTCTGCGCGACAATTGGAAGGCTTGGTGCGCTTGAGTGAGGCCTCGGCACGCCTGCACTTGCGCGATAAGGTAACGAAGAAGGACGCAAAGAAGGCAGTGGAGCTCTTGGATTATTGCTTGAGGCAGGTCGCATTGGATGAAGAAACAGGAACGATCGATATTGATCGCATCGCAACAAGCGTTCCGGCTTCGCAGCGCAACAAGATCATGACCGTCAAGGAGATCATTGCCGAGCTTGAAAACAAGGTCGGCAAGGTCATCCCGATCGAGGATGTCCTCAAGGAGGCCTCAGCTAAGGGCTTGAGCGAGTCAGAGATCGAGGACATCATCCAGAAGCTCAAGAAGTCCGGCGATCTCTTCGAGCCCAGGCACGGCTTCATCAGCAGGATCTGAGACCATCCAAGAAAGCAGAGTCTATTGAACGGTTAGCATGTGTTTGAGCAAGTCATCACGTCACAAGCGTCTGTAGACGACAGGGAGAACAAGCATCATTCTTCTGCTGCTTCTTTCGCGAGCTGTTCTGCTTCGACTTCTGCTGCTGCTTGTTCTTCAGGGACTGTTTTGAGCCGTGCGAGGCTTAGGCAGCTGGTGAGCAAGTAACGGTTGGAGAGTTGCGGACAGACTGAGTAGTCCTGAGCGATCGCGAATTCAAAGAGGCAATTGTCCCGTGCCCGCAGGTCTTGGATGTTTGCGCAGAGCGCGCTCTTCTTGCTCGCGTTGGCGATGGCAGAAAAGCATGGATCGGTGTTCTCGGGAATGATGAGGCTGTTGCAGAGTGTTGCTGCTTTTTCTGGATCACGTGCAGCAAACTGGAGCGCTTGGGCAGTCACTGCTGCTTTGTCTTGGGCTGCGCCGCAGTCTTCAGGGCAGGAAAGCTTGGTTTCTCCTGATTCGCATTGGCCGTTACCGCAAACACCCTCTAAAGACCGATGGACGCAGCTGCCGCGCTCGCAGATGTCTTCGGTCGCAGGGTTAAGGTCATCGCAGCTTGCTGGGCATTCGAGCTCGATGGGCGCGAGTTCTTCTGCAGGCGTTTGTTCTTCTGGGAGAACCAGTTCTTCAGGAGCAGTCACGGGCTGCTTGACGGTGAATCGCGCGGTCTGGACACGGGCGAGGTGCTCAAACTGGATGGTGAGCTTGATTTCGTACTCGCCAGGAGCGATGTTCGCAGGCAAGGGGACGTTCTTGGCCGAATATGCACTCTTCCCGACCGTGAGGTGTTCGCTTCTGCTCGTGATGGTTTTGCGCGTGGATGGCTCAAGGACAACATACTCGACCGAAACAGGGACTTCGCGGGCTTGTTCTGACATGAGCGTTGCTGAAAATGCGAGCGTGTCGCCAGGCAGAAGTTCGGTTTGTTGCACGTGCAGTGCTGCTTGGATGTCTTTG
The DNA here is from genome assembly GCA_964472615.1 of uncultured Methanosarcinales archaeon. Lineage (GTDB taxonomy): Archaea > Nanobdellota > Nanobdellia > Woesearchaeales > ARS49 > JAWAAW01. The sequence continues at coordinate 3,837 of CAYYLN010000050.1, read as the reverse complement.
GGTCCTGCACGAAAGAACAAGAACCCGGAAAAGATCAACAAAATTATTGTGAGGATTCCGCCGATAACCATGGCGAGCGTGCTGCCGGTGAGCTCGATCTTTCGACCAACTGCTTTGGTCGCGATGCGGAGTGCAAAATCTACGTCTTGCGGATTATATCCTGCCTGGATGAGTGTAGTTCTGATTGCTTCCAGGGGATAGCCGCGCTGGAGCTGGGTGCGGACGTAGTCGTTGAGGCTTCCATTCACCATCTTTTTTCATATCCGTCGTGCGAGTGAGACTATATAAGCTTTACCGCATACAAATCTATTTAAAACACAGGCGTTCAGAAGTGTTTGGGGGATATGGCTGACGAACCGAAGAAACGGCAGGTTGCACGCAAGCTTTGGATTCGTGATGTGCTCAATGGCACATACGTCAAAGAAGAGGGATTCAAGCCGAATTATGTCTTGTTGCAGGACAACTCGCGTGCTGCGCGCGTAAACCTGCTTGGTGTGGTCGTCTCGACAGGTGCTGAAGGTTTGCCGACCCTGGTGTTGGATGACGGTTCGGCAAGGATCAGCATTCGCGCATTCGAGCCGAGCGTTCAGATGAGTACTGTGCAGGTTGGTGATGTGATTCTCATGATTGGTCGGCCCAGGCAGTTCGGCACGGAAATGTACGTGCTTCCTGAGATTGTGCGTAAGATCACTGATTTGGGCTGGCTCGAAGTGCGGAAGTGCGAATTGAGTGCGATCATCAGCAGGCATCCATCTCAGCAACCACAGAACACGACTGAAGAGGTTGTGGATGAATCCTTTGGCCTCACCGAAAACGTTTTGGGGGCCATTCGTTCCTTGGATGTTGGTCCTGGCGCTGACACGCAGGCAGTGATCGAGCAAATTGGGGTGAGAGACGCAGAAAAGACCATCCATCTCCTGCTAAAGAACGGCGACATTTCTGAAGTGAGTCATGGCAAATAGAAAGTCTTGGAATAGTTGCCAACAACCACTCGCAAAAGCGAGAGGCGTGAATACACCCAATCAAAATC
>CAYYLN010000050.1:0-2797 GCA_964472615.1 uncultured Methanosarcinales archaeon | reverse complement strand
AATAATGCAGGTGTGACAAAGACTTCAAGTACTGCTGCCACGAAGAGCACAAAGATCGCGATGAGGATGAGGTCTGAGACGTCAAGCAATACTTTCTCAAAGTCTGTGGTACCGAAGTCGTGACGGATGATTGCGACAGAAAGGATGCCGCCGGCAAGGCCGGCGATAAAATATGCTGCGATTTCAGGGATGCCGTGGGTGGCATACCTCAGGATGCTCAGCGAACTCGCGTGCATGTATGCCGCCAGCTTGCCCATGCCGGTGAGTTCTGCGACGCTCTCGACGCGGGACCGAACAAAGTTTCCTGCCGCTGCTCCGATGACGCTGGCATTCCAGCTGAGGATGAAGATTGCTCCCGAACCGTACAGAAAGGAGAACAGCATGCTGAAGATGAGAACCTTGACGTTGTTGAGGAAGATCTTGTTCATGAGACCGATCTGCGCAAGCGCGCCGGTGACGTGCTGGTTCAGGTTCGTGATGGTGGTAGTCTGGGTGACGAAGAGGCTTTGGACAAGCGAGGACGGCAAGAGGATGTACCATGTCGTGTAAGCGATGACAAAACCGAAGAAGAGCATGAGGAAGAACAGGATTGCTTTGGCGTGCTCTTTGAGGATGTTACGTTCCTGGACGAGCATGATGTCCTTTTCTTCTTCTAACCGCAACGTCTGGTACATGAGAGGCAGCGCAGCCATGACGGTGAGGAAAACCATGACGAGACTTGCGTGTTCCTCAAAAATCCACAGGCTAAGGAAGAGCCCGAGCGAGCCGTACAGGAAACCAAGCAGCACCAGCACCCAAGGTTGGTGTTCTGCCCGCACCGGGTTCAATAAAGACTCAAGGACCATGCGCTGATGGGCAATTCTTGGGTATATATACTTTGCTCAAAACACACAGATTTATAAATCGATGCAGTCTTTTATCGACGGATGGAATACGAACAATTGCTCAAGCGGGCACGGGAACGTTTACCGCAGTCAGTGGTCGAGCGTGAACGCTTTGAGATCCCCAAAGTCAAGGGACATGTTGAAGGTAACAAGACCGTGATCAGCAACTTCACACAAATCGCCTCCACGCTCCGGAGGCCCGTGGAGCACTTGCTCAAGTTCATTCTTAAGGAATTGGCAACGCCGGGCGAGATCTCGCGCGCAGGACTGTTGATGTTGGGCGCAAAGGTTCCTGCGTCGCGCATCAATGAGAAGATTCGTGAGTACGCGTACGAATTCGTCCTGTGCCCGCAGGATGGCAAGCCAGACACCGACATCATCATGGAAGGAGAGTTTGCCTTCCTGAAATGCAATGCGTGCGGATACAAGCACCCGGTCAAGTCCAAGATCTAAGCAATCACGATGATCATAAAAATCCATAAGCGTGAAGACAGGACCATTGTTGCAGTCTGCGATTCAGATTTACTAGGCAGAAAGTTCGCAGAAGGAGACCGCCAGTTAGACCTGACCAGCGATTTCTACAAGGGCGACGAACGTGATGACAAGGACGTCGGCGACCTCATAAGAAACGCAGACATTGTCAACTTGGTCGGTCCCAAGGCAGTCGCCATCGGCCTGCAGGAAGAAGTCATCACCCAAGATCACATCGTCACGATCGCAGGCATTCCTCACGCGCAGGCCGTGATCACGCACGAGTGATTAGCCACACCACGCTCCGAGCCCGAGCTGCTTCTCTTTTTCTTTGCCGAACACACCCTCGATCCTGACCTGCAACAATTCGATGGCCTGCTGGAGGTATGCGCTGACATTGTATTTTTTCGCGAGTGAGATGGTTGGCTCGAGATACTTCACCACCGAGCCTTCGGAGATCGTGAAGAGTATCTTGCCGCCGCACGCCGTACATTTCCCGATGAGCGGCGGCCTGCGGAATTTCTCGTTGCAGTTCACGCACCTGAATTCCTGCATGCCGAACTTGCGAAGGTTTCCTTTGGTGTCCTTGAGGAAGTGCTTCTCGATGACGAGCCGTGCGACATCCGCGGGATCGACTGCGCGGAGTTTCTCTGCGAGCTCCATTTGGCCCTTGAGCTTGTCTTCCATAGATGGCAGGGTTTTGTATGCAGAACACCGAACGGTCTCATTCATGTCAGTGAAGTCGTGGGTGAATCCAAAGCCCTCGTATTGCTCTGGCTTGCCGAGCAGGGATTTGATTTGCTTGATTTTGATTTCCCAGGGCATTTTGTACTGCAGCGCAGCCTCATAGAGTTCGAGCGGGTACTTCCAGGCGATATCGAGGTCAAGGACCATGTCATCGACTTCTGAGGGGATGAGGACGGAAGTGAGGACGAGCGGTGCGTCCATGGTTGCGCCGCGCGTGTTGGGCAGGTATTTTTGGGAAAAGTTCAGGAAGGCATCCATGAGTAGGATAACGCAGGCTTCGTCACCGTCGCAGTCGCGGCGTGTTGCCGCATGCAGGTAGGGGTGCGCGAAGAGTCCTTGGGTCTTGCTGAATCCGATGAGCCTACTCACGATTCCTGCAGACGTGTGTGGTGCAAGGCAAATCAGGAGCTGGCCGATGAGGTCTTCTGCGGTGTGCGTGTTGTAGAATGGCTGCATGCCGTAGAATGCAGCCAGGAGATCATCGATGAATGCCGTTGAGCGCAGAAGCACTGCCACTGCGCCCTCGTCGGGTGAAACGTCGCAGTCAGGAAGGATGATGTCCTGGGGCTTGAGTTCGAGCACTTGGTCATCTCGTTCCAGCGGCTTGCCGGTGATGTCCGCGGTGTATCCAAGTTCCTTGAGCTTGTCGATTCTCGTGCCAACCTCGCATGGATTGAAGTGGGTAATGGGCAATT
>CAYYLN010000049.1:0-7190 GCA_964472615.1 uncultured Methanosarcinales archaeon | reverse complement strand
CGACTGACAAATCATTCACGATCGAAGTGGGCACTCCTCCGGTTTCTGCATTGATCAAGAAGGAAGCGAACATCGAGAAGGGTTCTGGTGCGCCGAACGTGGACAAGGTTGCTGACTTAAAGATCGAGCAGATCATCAAGATCGCCAAGATGAAGGCAGATGCGTTGCTCGGCAAGGACATGTTCGCCAAGGTCAAGGAAGTCATCGGCACATGCACGAGCATGGGTGTGCTTGTGGAAGGCAAGGAGCCGCGGGCGATTATTGCGGAGATTACCACCGGCGCGTTCGCAGAAGAGATCAAGGCCGAGAAGACTGAGCTTTCTGCCGAGGAACTCAAGCAGCTTGAGGAAGAGAAGAAGCGCCTCCAGGAGGAAATCACCAAGCGCCGCGCCGAGCTCGAGGCACTGGCGAAGAAGATCATTGCCGAAATGACCGGCAAGCCTCGTGGAGAAATCAAGGCTAAGCTCATCGAAGCAAAGATCCCGACCCTGCTTATTGATGAATTGCTGCCGGTCGAGGGTGCTGCGGCGCCCGGAGCAGCCCCGGCTGCAGGAGCCAAGGCCGGGCCTGCTGCAGGCGGCGAGAAGAAGCCTGAAGCGAAGAAATAACCTGTCCGGAATTCTTTCGTTTTCGTCGGAGATCTTAGGACAATCCTTACATAGTTCCTCCACCTTCATACGTTCATGGCGAACGGGAGGGAAAAGATGAAACGCCGGCGTACTTGGGATGGGGAATTTACCGCCTCTTCAGGGTTGGGGGAGGATTATTTTGACTTGTGTGGAAAAGTTGTCTCTAGCAGTCGCTCGGGATGGGGGTGTGTTCCAAAGAAGAAGCACAAAACCATTGTGAAGCTCTCCCTCTGAAATCCATTGGATTTAAATACCTGAACAATCGTTCTCGCATGCTATGGCCGTCAGTGGAAAGCGCATCCTCACGTGGATTATAGGCGTGTTGTTCTTGATCGCGATCCTGTTCTTCATCATCGATGCAATCCGTGGTGAGCCGCCGATCAAGGAACTGATGATGAGCACCATTCAGCTGCGCAGCACGGGTGATACGGTCGCGCGGGCAGAGCTCATCACGTCCATGGATACGATGGTGAAGCGGCTCAAGAGCGATGGTATCAGCGCGCAATGGGCAGCGCTCACCAGCTGTATTGCGAGCACCACGTGCACGCAGGATGATTATTTTGACCTGCTCCTGATGGTCGCGGTCGAGAAGCACGATGATGTCCCGAATGCTGGCCTGATCGTGAGCGCGATCACGGCGAACCGCTAGTGGGGAAGCGCAGAGAAGATCATTGAGTTCTCCAAGGCATTGAGTGATGCCAATGACCAAGTCCGAACACTGCAGCTCCAGACAGTGACGAACAAATGGCAGGAAATCATTCAGTGTGATGGCAAGTGCCCGAATGTCCATGATGTGTTCTTTGATTTCATTAGGCTCTTATTAGCAGTGTAAGGATTTTTAAAGAGGAATACGATCTAACGAGTCTATGTTTGAGCTTAAGCCCATTCCGCACGTTCCTGAATTCAAGCCAAAATTTGTTGAGCGCTACCGCACGCTCACCAACTGGGAGACGTACAAGAAGTACAGCACGAGCTTCTTGCGGAAGAGCATTCGTATCAACACACTGAAGCGTTCGGTGAAGGAAGTCATCAGCAGGCTCTCGAAGAACTGGAACTTTGAGCAGATTCCGTGGTGCCAGGACGGGTATTACCTCGAGCACAAGCAGGGCCGTCTGGATGTCGGCAATACGGTCGAGCATTGCCTCGGCTATTATTACGTGCAGGAGGCCGCGTCCATGATTCCGCCGCTCGTGCTCCAACCGCAGCCGGGCGAGCGCGTCTTGGACGTCGCTGCAGCGCCAGGCAGCAAGACTTCGCAGATGGCACAGATGATGCAGAATGAAGGAATCATCATCGCGAATGACGTCGCCGGCATCAGGCTCGCGGCATTGGGCATGAACGTGCAGCGTTGCGGCGTGCTGAATGCAGTCATCACGCAGATGAAAGGCGAGAAGATTACGGGCATGCAGTTCGATAAGGTCTTGCTGGACGCTCCGTGTTCAGGTACAGGAACCATCAGGAAAAGCATCAAGACGATCACGATGTGGAATCCTGGCATGGTCAAGCATATCGCAGGCATCCAACGCAGGCTCATCCTCGCAGCATACGCATTGGTCAGGCCAGGCGGCACGCTGGTCTACAGCACGTGCTCGACCGAGCCAGAGGAAGATGAAGCGGTAGCGAGCTTTTTGCTGGACAAGACCGATGCCCGGCTCGAGCACATTGAGCTTCCTGGTCTCAAGACATCGCCTGCAGTTCTCGAGTTCGAGGGGCAGTCGTACCGAAAAGAAGTTAAGCACTGCCTGCGGATCTGGCCGCAGGACAACGATACCGAAGGATTTTTCGTCGCGAGGATCACAAGACCATGAGAGGAGTCCATCACGTGTTGAGCGTGTATACCATACTCATTGTGCTCTTTGTGCTGATGTTCGCATTCGTGGTGTATGTGACTCCCCCCAATCAGAATGAGGTCTTTACCATGGCACTTTCAATTGTCTTATTCGCATTGATTCCGTTGGTGATTGCGTTCTTGGTCTGGCGCCATCACAAGCGCTGAAAACTTGTTATGGATGGTTTCTGTGCCATAGGCACCCAATTCGGAGATATTGTTTATTGAAGACATTATTTCTTGACGATATTTACCGGCAGGCCTGCCAAGAACGCATTGATGTTGTTCACGGTCGTGTCCATGATGCGCTGCAGGGCTTCCTTGCTGTAGAACGCGCTGTGCGGCGTAATGTACACCGTTGGCTGTTCGAGCAGGACATGTTCCTCAAGGAGTGTTTTGAGGTCACATTTTCCTTTGAACGCGTCAGTGAGAATCTCTTTTTCCTCTTTGATCGCACATTCCTCTTCAAGCACATCCAATCCCACGCCTGAGAAGATTCCTTTCTTGATGCCTTCCACGATCGCGTGAGTCTCGATGATTGCCCCCCGGGCAGTATTGATCAGGATCGCCCCTTTCTTGACGCGATTGAGATTCTTGGTGTTCAGCATGTGCGTGGTTTCTTTCATCAGAGGCACATGAAACGTGATAATGTCTGATTCTGAAAGCAATTGTTCGAATGGCACATAGGTGATGCCGCATTCCTTTGCCCATTTGTTGTTCGGGAAGGCATCGTACGCGATGACCTTCATGCCGAAGCCCTCGCAGCCGATGCGCACGACATTCTTGCCGATCTTGCCGGTGCCCACCACGCCCAAGGTCTTGCCTTTGAGGTCAATGCCCATGAGGCCGTTGAGCTCAAAATTGCCTTTGCGCGTGCGCTCGACGCTCTCGACAATCTTGCGCGTGACCGCGAGGATGAGCGCGAACGTGTGTTCGGCGACCGTGTTGTCGCCGTACGCGGGAACCGTGCACACCGTGACGCCCCGTGCGGCACACGCATCGAGGTCAATGTGGTCAAAGCCGGTGCTCATGGTGGTGATGAGCTTGACCTTGGGCAGTTTGTCGAGCACGTCCTTGGTGATTGTGGAATAGATGAAGATGGCGAGCATATCCGCATCCTTGACTTTTGCAATGTTCTTGTCAGAAAGCGGCTGGTCAAGGAAGATCAGCTGATGCGTCGTGAGCAGTTTCTGGACGTATTTCTTTTCCCAGGGTTCGAGCTCGATGAATGCAATGGTCGCCATGCCGTGCAGCGCGAGAAAAAGAGTATTTAAGCGTTTCGACGGGACGCGGGACGCTTCGCCTTGATCTTTTCTACGAGCAGCTGGTCCTCGCGGCAATATTCGTTGGCGAGCTGTTCGACACCTTTGAGGAGCACCGTTCCCTGCATATCCCGGATCCCTCCAAGCGCTTGGATGATGGTATCACGGGACGCGTCATAGAGGGGTTGGTGCATGTCCACAAATTTTTGCAACTCAAGGAGGTAGTATCGTCGCACGTGGAGGACGTTGCGTGCAGCACGGACATACGTGAGCTTGTCTTCTGGTTCATCTTCGGCATCGCGTTGCTGATTCAGGGTCTTGAGATTCCGAAAAACTTTTTCTTTCAGGTAGGTTTGTGCGACAAATCCTGCTTTCAGAACTTTCATGAGTTCATAATCAGGTGTCGTTGCTGCCGCAGGCGGGGAATATTCTTTGATTGCAGGCTTGAGGTCAAGCGTCTTTTGTTCGAGTTTTCCTGGTTCTCGCGGAGATGTCGCAGGAGGAATGGGAAACGCGCACGACACGTGGTGTTTCTCAGGCGCGTTGATGATCGCATCGATCCGCTCGGTGAGTCCTGGCGTCCGGCTTGACAATGCAGAAAGAGGCTTTCCTGTGAGCGGATCAGTCCAGCCATCGAAATTCCTGTTGCTCACCGCGTTCACCTCACGAAGGACAGGCCCGCGATCATCGCAAGCCCACAAACAAGTATACAAAAGCGGCCACTCGGCTATTTAAATATTCTGACCGATCCTCAGCAAAAATCAGCATTCCTGCCCAATTGTGTCAATTATGACAAACACCGAAAGCTATAAATATAGTCAAAGACATACGTCTTTACTACATCTCGGCAATCCTTAGATTGCCGAAGACCATCGACGAACTGCGGTTCGTCGAGGAATTGTATGCCTTTGACTATGAGTGGAAAACGTACTAAAATATTAAGAAATTACGTCTTCCACCATAACCCCAAAACCCATCCGCGTCAACAACAGCGGGGTGAAAACAGTGATGCAGAACGTGAACATCAACCAGACCGTCTGGAAGATTCTCGAGAGCGACTTAGCCATCCAGAAAGACATCAATCGCAAAATCATCAATGTCCGTGCGCTCGCAAAGCACATCCTGAAGAAATACGAGCTCCCTGCCTCATTGGATTCCATTATCTCATCCATTCGTCGCTTCCAGGGCAGCATGCATTTCTCTGTCGACGAGAAAGAACTGCTACACATCTTCCGCGACAGTGTGGTGGGCACCAAGAACAACATGGCGTGCATCACGCTCAAGTTACGGCCGCGGGAATTGTTCGAGAAGGTCTGCGCAAACGGTGAGAAGCTCGTGCCATTTAAGGTTACGAGCGGCAGCGAGGGATTGAAAGTCATCGTTGAACAGCCCCATCTCGAGCACGTCAAGTGCTTCTTTGATAAGAAAGACATTGTGTCCGTGGACAAGGACCTGAGCGAGCTCTCGGTCATCGTGAGCGAGAAGGCGACACAAACGAAGGGCGTTATCGCGCGGCTGAGCTCAGAGCTCTCGCTTGCAGATATCAACATCCATGAGCTGATCGTGGCAATGCCGGAATTCCTTGTGTATGTGAAGGAGAAGGACATTGTCAAGGCGCACGAGGCGATCCTGAAGCTCTGCGAGGTCCGTGAGTAGAAAAGTTTAAATATTATAGTGCGTTATAGCGTGTTATGGCGACAACGATTCAGGTATCTGAACACGTGAAGAAACATCTTGACCGGTTGCGGTTGCATGCGCGCGAGTCCTATGATGATGTTCTTGATCGAGTTCTTGAGGATTTTGAAGAGCTCAGTGAAGAAACGAAAAGAAAAATTACAGAGTCTGAGAAGGCGATTAAAGCAGGGAAACTCATATCGCACGAGCAGGTAAAGCGCAGACTTGGACTTGAATGAGATATACGATTTCTTGGGCTGAACCTGCGTTGAAAGATTTCGAGCGGTTTCCACTGATACTACAGCGAGCTATCGCAAAACGACTTGATGCGGCAGCCGAAAATCCCAAACACTACTTTACCCAGCTCGTTGGCAGACCTCAGTTCAAATTACGTGTCGGCGATTATCGTGTTATTGCCCGCATTGAAAATGACCGGCTCCTCATTCTTGTCGTAGAGGTGGGACACCGGAAAAACGTCTACGATTGAGCATTCATGAGTCATAACACAATATTATATAGGCATTTCTGAACGATCAGACCATGGCAATCCGCGTCGCTATCAACGGGTTCGGGAGAATTGGAAGACAAGTCTTCCAGGCAGGATTCCATGATCCCAAGATCGAATGGGTCGCGGTCAATGACCTCACCGACACCAAGACGCTTGCGCACCTGCTGAAATATGATTCGGTTTATGGCATTGCGCCGAACAAGATCGAGGCAAAAGAGAATCGCATTGTTGTGGACGGCACTGAGATGAAGGTCTTCGCGGAGAAAGATCCCACGAAATTGCCGTGGAACAAGCTGAACATTGATGTAGTCGTTGAAAGCACAGGCCTGTTCACGAAAAAAGAGGATGCGATGGTGCACCTCAAGAACGGCGCCAAGAAAGTGCTGGTTTCTGCGCCGGCAAAAGGCCCGGACATCACGATTGTCAAGGGCGTGAACGAGCACCTGTACGACAAGAAGAAGCACCATATCATCTCGAATGCGTCATGTACGACGAACTGTCTTGCACCAATGGTCAAGGTGCTCAATGATAACCTCGGCGTGGAGAAAGGATACATGCTGACCGTGCATGCATACACCGCAGACCAGCGCTTGGTGGACGCGCCACATAAGGACTTGCGCCGCGCGCGGAGCGCTGCCGTGAACCTGATCCCAACGACGACCGGCGCAGCGCAGACCGTTGGCGAGGTCATCACCCTGCTGAAGGGCAAGCTCGATGGCATGGCCGTACGGGCTCCGGTGCGGTGCGGCGGCATTGCGGGGTTCACTGCTGTGTTGAAGAACGCAACCACGGTGGAAAAAATCAATTGGCTCTTCAAGGAGGTCAGCAACTATCATTTGAAAGGCGTGCTGGAATATTCTGATCAGCCATTGGTCAGCCATGACATTCTCAGGAATCCGCATTCGTGTATCTTTGATTCCCTGAGCACCAATGTCCTTGATGGCAATCTGGCGAGCGTCACTGGCTGGTATGATAATGAATGGGGTTACTCGAACCGCATGGTTGATGTACTTAAGCTGCTTCTGTGATGTGTCGGAAACTGCTCTTGGCACAAACTACGGACTAAAGTCCGTAGAAAGGATTTAGCAGTTTCCGAGACTCGAGCAATGCACAGCATTGTCGAGTTCGTCGCCAGCTCGCTGGCGAGACATGCTCAAAAACCGCCTGCTTGAGCAGGTGGTTTTTGACAAATCTTATATAACCCGACACCTCGCGACGACGTATGCCTGCGTATTCCACACTCAAGGACATGCTGATCAAGCCAGGAAGAAAAGTGCTCGTGCGCGCAG
>CAYYLN010000048.1:6792-7253 GCA_964472615.1 uncultured Methanosarcinales archaeon | reverse complement strand
AGGCTCAGCAAGCTGCTAAACCAGGATGTTGCATTTGCTGAAGACTATGATAAGGCAAAGAAAGTCAATTCAAAGATTGTTCTTCTTGAAAACCTGAGATTCAACAAAGAAGAGATAACAGATGATGATAGTTTTGCAAAGACTCTGGCTTCAATGGCTGATGTGTATGTCAATGACGCGTTTGGGAGTTCGCATCGCGCGCACGCGAGCATCGTGGGCATCCCGAAACACATCCCGAGCGCGGCAGGGTTCCTGTTGGACAAGGAGATCACGATGCTGGGCAAGGCCTTGCAGCCGAAAAAGCCGTTCGTCGTTGTGCTTGGCGGCGCAAAGGTGAGCGACAAGATTGGCGTGATCAAAAATCTTGCCAAGAACACTGACAAGGTCCTCATCGGTGGCGCGATGATGTTCACGTTCCTAAAAGCGCAGGGAAAGGGTGTTGGGAACAGCAAGCTCGAGCA
>CAYYLN010000048.1:537-6782 GCA_964472615.1 uncultured Methanosarcinales archaeon | reverse complement strand
ATGCGTCCTGAGGATGTGGTCGTTGCGAAGAGCGTCGATGGGAAGGCAAGGATTGTTGCGTCTGAAGGCATCCCTGCAGGATGGTCGGGTTTTGATATCGGCCCAAAGACGATCAAGAACTTCATCGCACAACTCACGAAGGCAAAGACAGTCGTCTGGAATGGGCCGCTGGGGATGTTCGAGCGCCCGCAGTTCGCCAAGGGCACGAAAGCAATCGCGCAAGCGCTGAGCAAGCTCAAGGCAACGACCATTGTAGGCGGAGGCGACAGCGCTGCGGTGGTGCATCAATGGAAGCTCGAGAAGAGGTTCTCGCACGTGTCCACGGGTGGAGGAGCGTCATTGGAATTCCTGGAGGGCAGGATTCTGCCGGGCGTTGCTGCGCTGGAAGAGAATACGAGAAAGTTCAGGACCGCATGATCGTGATTGCAGTACCCGTGACTTCTTTGATGCGGGTCTCGAGCGCAGTCGTGAGTCCAGGGAGATCGATGCGCTCAAGGTCTTTGCGCACGTGCGCGAGCCGTTGTTCGGCGAGCTGCTGATTGCGTCGCGTTTCTTCACGCAGGCGCTGGATGCGTGCAAGGGTCTGTGAGGCCTCGCATTGGTCGAGCGCATGCTGTGCTTCTTTCTCGGTCTTGGTGAGTTGGCCGTATTCGCGCAACCACGTGCCGAGCTGTTCCTTGGTTAGCAGGGATACTGCATCGATCACGAATTCCTTGTGCTCGCCAAGTGGCAGCCGGTCAAACGTGATGAGGCGCTGGATATCAGCGATGATTTCGAGCAGGTCAAGGTGGAGATCGCCAATGAGCGTGGCGATGGGATCGCGAAGATATTCTTCCAAGAGCTTGACATGATGGGTTGCCATGCGGTAGAACTTCCGCAATGCTGGCTGTGCATTCGCGAACAGATCCCTGAGTTTTTGTTCGTGTGCGTGCACGCGTTGGTGGGTTTCACGGACAGTAGTGAGTGCCTGTTGCCGGTCAGCGTCCTTGAGGAGGCGCTCTTCCTCGAGATTGAGCGCGCGCAAGGATTGCTCTGCGTTGTGCTGTTGTTGTTCTAGTCCTATCCGTTCGTGTTCCAGTCCATTGCGCTGTTGTTGTTTGATAAGCAATTGCGGGATATGCTGGTGGAGCGTATCGTGTGCACTGATCGATGATTGTTCGTGAAGCGATTGGAGTGCAATGAGTTCCTGTTCGGTCTGTGCGATGAGTGCAGTGATCTCTTTGGTCTCGCGTGAGAAGAATTCTTGGAGGATTTGGAATGGTCTGAGGATGCCGCGTGTGAATGCTGTTGCGTCCTGTTGGTGTTGCATGAAGAAGGAAGGGAGGGCTTCTGCGGCTGTGGGGATGATCATGCCATCGAGATATTGCAGGACGCGCCTGCTGTATTCCTCGCGATTGCCCTGCATGAAGTGCTTGGCGCGTTCAGGGATGTCAGGATTCATGAGTTGCGCTGACTGCAAGGCCTGGACTTTTTCCCGGATTGCGATGCTGTGCTGGTCAATCATTGAACGGGTCGTTGACAGCTGTTCGACAAACCGCGCATGAGCAGGCGCTCGAGCTTGCCGCAACCAGTCTTCAAGCTGGGTGAGTGGAATGATCACCGGGGATGATGTTTCAGGAACATCCTTGCCAAAGAGCCGTTTCAAAAACCCGAGCATATGCACGATGGAACAACGAAAAGCTTTTATAGGTTAGTATGCGCAAGGGAATGAGTGAACCAGGGGGGGTACCTGCAGCAGAGGCAGGAAAAGCGAATCGGTGCACTGCGGCAAGTGCGTGCATTGTTTGATGCCGCAGCCGTGGCATTTCCCGACGATCCTGCGAAAGCCAATCGGCTGGTTGCTCAGGCATATCGCCTGATGCTGCGGGCAAAGGTCAAGCTTCCTGCAGTACTGAAGCGCCGTTTCTGCAAAAAGTGTCATTCGTTCTGGGTTCCAGGACAGACAGTTCGTGTTCGGTTGACCAAGGGAAGAATAGTGTACACGTGCAAGGGGTGCAAGCGCATCCTGCGCCTGCCTCTCTCGTCGTGAAAAAGCGAAAATCTTAAATACTCCTTCTTTGTTAAGTAGGTTAACAGATAGGTCGGGGACAAACGAGTGAAAAAAGAGGGTGTTGAGGACAAAGATTATTCTCCTTACGTCATTTTCACGTATTCTACAGAGCATCTTCCCAAGAAGGACAAAGTACGCTTCTATTACGCGCTGAAGGGCCGTGACGGAAAGACCGGCATCGTGAAGCGCTGCAAGATAGATCACCTCGGCCGCACCGTGCTTCTCGTCCCTGACAAGCACGCAGCCGACGTTGAAGGATTCTTGCAGTATTGGAAGTGCGCGTACAAGCGACGGGAGGTGCTGGTCAGATGATGAAAATGATTTCATCATTTTCAGCATGCTCATCAAACCGTGGAGGTTTGATGACATGAGACCCGAGCACCGCCTCGCGCTGGCAGTCATGTTGTGCGCAGCGCTCATTTCGGGCGCGATGATGCTGCGCGACGCAAGCATTACTGGCTTGACTGCGGAGAACATCACTGCAGGAATCAATCAGCCACCAGCATATGTTGGCAACACTACTTGGGCCACCCCGGTGGATACCCCGTTTGTGATCGACCTTGCGCCGTTGTTCGTTGACCCAGAAAATGATTCTCTGACGTTCATCATCACTGAGGAAGACCACGTAGCGGCCAGTATGGACGCCAGAATTGCGACATTGACCCCTGTCCCTGGCTTTGTTGGCGAGCGCGTGTTCACCGTGCTTGCCTCTGACGGAACCAACATCGCCAAAGCCTTCGTGAAACTGGCAGTCGGCATGGGAGAAACGTCGGTCGTTGAAGCGCCCGTGATCGTTGAGAACATGACGCTGCCTGTTGTTGAGGAGAATGTGATGAACGTCACGAACACGACAATTGCTGAGCCAACACTGAACGAGACGAATAGTACTTATGAAACCATATTCAGTACGCCGGTTGAGCCGGCACTGAAGGGAAAGAGATTTGCCTTGAACGATGACCTGCGTGATGAATCGAATAAGAAGGTAGGGAAGAAGATTGCTGAAGAGGACGCGTACGAAACAACCTTCACATTCATCAGCACGGGGAATACGGTGTTCTTGCTGCACTTCTCTCACAATGCCACAACCACGCTGCCGGTCTGGACTGAAGGCACGCAAACCATTTTGAGTGCGAGCACTGCCGGGCCAAATGAACAAGTGAACTTGAGCGTGCCCTTGGTAAACGGTCAAGTGCCTTACTTCAAGCTGCATGTCGGTGCAGAATCTGAGATTTTCGAATTCGGAAGTCAAGGTTCGGGCTTGGGAACGCAAGAATTCACAACGCAAGATGTGATCAGCGGATGTGCGACAATCAACACAAGCACGTCCTTGACCGCAAACGCCCAATCAAACACCACGTGCATCATAATAAACGTTTCGAATCTGTTCTTTAATTGTTCAGGATTCACAATATCGTATGATGAGGCAGGTGGTGGCGTGGTTACTGGGATTGATGTGGCGAACGCGCAGAACGTGACAATCCAGGACTGCATTATTCGTGACATTAATACGAGCGGTGCTCGAGGGTTTGGAATTAATCTTACGAGGACGAATGACAGTCTCATTATTAATAATACGATTTTTACCAATGGGACTGACAGCGGTATTGGCATAGACGTATCGACATCTTCGCACCGGAACAGGATAGAAAATAATACGATAACAACCAATGGAACATCGTCTGACAATTATGGAATAAGGGTCACGGGTTCAAATTACACAGTGATACGTACGAACACGATTTATACGAATGGCACGGCAAACAATTATGGCATACAAAGTGTTCATTCATGGAATGGTTCAATCATTAATAATACCATATTTGCAGGAGGAACATCAACAGGCGTTGCGGGCATTTACCTCGCAACGATAAGTAAGGAATGGAATGTCAGCAATAATTACGTTTGGAGCATTGGAACAAGCACGAATTACGGAATGTTCGTCACGGGCAACAACCACACCATATTCAACAATACAGTTAATGGTTTCAGTTATTCCAGTAATGGAGTAGGTATTGAAATGAGTGGTGGCGGCAATCATACGATAACGTGGAACACGTTTGTCGGAAACGGCACGGGTAATGATAATTATGGGTTGCGTTTCGCACCTGGCTCTGGCGTAATCGCGAACAACAATACTGTCACGAGTGATGGTGGGGCAAGCAATTTTGCAGTTCTGCTCCAGTCAGCCTCGCAATACAATAACGTCATCAACAATACAATACGGGCGAATGGCAGGACAGGAGGGAGCAATTATGGCGTTTGGACAGGTGGTGCGACTGACAAACTCAACAACATCACGCAAAACCACATCATCACGAGAGGAACAAGTGACAATTACGGAGTTTCTTTGAACGGTGCGTTTAATAACGTTTCAGGAAACACTATTTTCCCCAGAGGTACAACAAGCGCTAATCTTGGAATCAGTTTAGTTGGCGTAAGCAGTTCGAATAACAGCATTGAGAACAACACGATCAATATTTCTGGAGGGACAAGCGTGAACGCGGGATTGGATATTGAAAGCGGCCCGATAAATAATGCGTTCAGAAGAAACGTAATCACGACCAATGGCAGCGCTGGCAGTAATCAAGGAATAAGAATCATTACGGCAAGCGGAAATAACACGTTTGAGAACAACATCATACTGACTGGCGGAACAGTGAACAATGAAGGAATCCACGTGGAAGGCGCACAAAATAATTCCTTCAACTACAACCGCATTAATGCGCGGGGTTCCTCGAACAACAATTATGGAATCCTTTTGACAGTCCGAGCACAATACAACAATTTCACTGGCAACAACATCACCACGGCAGGAACAACAACAAATCACGGGATCAATGCCGATAATTCCGCAGGCGCAGCAATCGTAAAAGGAAACAGGTTCGTGAACAACAACATCACGACAGGAGGCACCCTGACGTACGCGATTTATTTGACGGACACAAACGATTCGTTGTTCAATGGTACAATCCTGAACAATCCAGTATCCTGGATTTTCACAGGAGAAAACACATTCAACAACTTCACCAACACCACATTTGAGCAATGGAACGGAAGCATCAACATACTCCCACTAATACAAATCAACGGCACACAAGACCTCAACAAGTCAAGAATAAACACGAGCTCAAACAACGCTTTCCTGAACAGCACGAACTTGACGTTCTTTAATACAAGCGCGCAGATTACGCTGAGTGGGATAACCTTTAGTGGTGACCCATACCCGACGTTTGATCCTGAAGATGATGGCACCTTCAGCACCTGCCCTGCAAGCATCTGCACAGAACTCAGCTTCAGCGGCGGAGTATTCCTGTACAATGTCACACAATTCACGACCTACAGCAGCAATGAGACAGGTTGCGCAGTCATCAATGTGAGCACCAATATGACGCAGAACATAACCAGCAACGTGACGACCGAACAGGCGTGCATTACGATCGGGGCAGATTCCGTGACCTTTGACTGCAGGGGTTTCGGTATCAGCGGCAATGGAACAGGTGTCGGCATTGCCATCGGGCTCACGCGTAACGTCACGATCAGGAACTGCGTGATCAGGAACATGACGTATGGTATCAATATCACGAACACGAACGGAACGATCGTGGATAATGTCACCATCAATGCTTCGAGTTTTGGCATCCGGGGAAGGCTTCTTACGAACGACACGTTTGTGAACAACACAATCCACTTGCCCAATCGAGGTATTCAGATCACTGACCCGACAGATGTGCTGGTGCGCGGAAACCGCATCAATTCCACAGCTGAGGCAATTCAATTCGTCGCAAACTCGGTCGTGACTACGATCAGCAACAAGGCGATTGGGAATGTGATCAATTCCAGTCCTGCAGGCGCTACTTCTGCAATCGATGCCGATTCTGCGAGCGGAATATATGAGAACAACACCTGCGTCAGCACCATAGGAAACACGGGGCATGGGTGCATCCGCCTCGTCACGGGATCCAGGAACACAATCGAGAATAATACGCTCACGAACATTGGCACAGGAACAGCAGTCATTCTGAGTGGTGACGCGAAAGATATGGTGCGATTCAATACCCTGAACAGCACAGGAGGAGTTGCGCTCACGCTCACAGGAACGTCAGATACTACGGTTGCCGCAAATACGCTGATAAGTGGCACTGCAGAAGGACTGAGGTTTGGCGCAGGCTCATCCGCAAACAATAATACTGCGCAC
>CAYYLN010000048.1:0-527 GCA_964472615.1 uncultured Methanosarcinales archaeon | reverse complement strand
ATGTCATACGGTCAAACACAGGAGATGCAGTCGCTTTTGCATCAAGTTCCTTCAACATTCTCATCAACAACAGCGCAACCAGCACCACTGGCCGCGGTATCTTTTTCACCGGAGGCACATTCAATAATCTCACGAACACCACGAGTGCTACAGACACTGGCTCAGCGATCACGTTCGAGAGTACGTCCACAAATAACTCTTTCAGAAACACAACCATTTTCACGAATGGGACATGGGTCAGCGCAGATTCGGGTAGCCGAGACAATCGGCTCAATGACACGCGCTTCGAAGGAGCAAATGGAAGCATCAACGTGCTCATCAATTTCACACTTCCGGTGAACGGAAATATTTCAGTGCCCAGGTTGAACATCTCGTTCAATCGCGCATTCCTGAACAGCACCAATCTGACATTCCTCAACCAGAGCGCAGAGATCACCTTGCGAGGAATCTCTGGTGATAATCCACGTCCGATGTTTGATCCTGAAGATGATGGCACCTTCAGCACCTGCCCTGCAAGCATCTGCACA
>CAYYLN010000047.1:7117-7855 GCA_964472615.1 uncultured Methanosarcinales archaeon | reverse complement strand
AGATAAGCGTTCGTGACTGGAGTTCAGACGTGTGCTCTTCCGATCTACGTTGTTCAGTCTGAAGGCGTATGCGTTTACCAAAGACAAGCGCTATCGCACGTTTGCGATCGCGTTCGGCCTGATGACGATCGGCCTTGTGCTTCGTGCGATCACTGACCTTCTGGTGCATCAAAAGATTGGTCCTTCTGCGGTTATCTTCTTTTATGGCTACGTCGGGTATATCACGGCGACGCTCACGGCATTGGTCATCTTGTTTGCATTAACGCTGAAAGCCCAGCAGCGCGCACCATTTATTGCGCTCTTGTTGATCTCACTCGTGCTCGTGCTCTTGTCGAGCTCGTACTTCCTGTCGTTCCACGTGATCTCGCTGATCTTGTTTGTCTTCATCTCGATCCATTTCGTGCGTAACTATTACCTCAAGCGTTCCTTGAGCGCATTGCTCGTGTGCATCGCATTTGTCCTGCTCGCGATCGCGCAAGTCCAATTCATCGTTGATACCGTGTATTATCGGTGGTACATTTTGGGGCACCTGTCGAACCTACTGGCATATTCTCTCTTGCTGGCGGCGCTGGTGAAGGTGTTGAAGAAGCGATGACTGAACGCAGAACCAAGATGGATATTGTGTATGATATGTTGCACGCCATCCAAGAGAAAGGCGGCTCTATCCTTCCCACGCACTTGTTGTATAAATCTAATCTCTCTCATGGCCGCTTGAAGCAATAAGATCGGAAGAGCGTC
>CAYYLN010000047.1:6688-7107 GCA_964472615.1 uncultured Methanosarcinales archaeon | reverse complement strand
GAGCTCAAGATTAAAGCATTGGTGACTGAGATTGACAAGAAGGGCAAGACGCATTACGTGCTCACTGATCAAGGTGCCAAGTTCCTCGCGAATTATCGCCAATTGCGTGAGTTCACAGACGCGTTTGGATTGTAGTAGTTCTTTTATACTCTTCCTCTCTCAAGAATGTTGATGAAATACCCCATCATCATGCTCATGTGCACAATTCTTTTATACGCGTGTTCTTCACCAACATCCCCGAAAACCACTTCCGAGAGTATGATGAAGCTCACCAGTCCTGCTTTTACCGACGGCAAGCCGATTCCTGCCGAGTTCACGTGCGATGGCGCTGACCGGATTCCGGCGCTCTTCATTGCAGATGTTCCTGTGAACGCCAAATCGCTCGCGCTCGTGATGGATGATCCTGACGCGCCCATGGG
>CAYYLN010000047.1:0-6659 GCA_964472615.1 uncultured Methanosarcinales archaeon | reverse complement strand
ACAGCTGGGGCCGCACGAATTATGGAGGACCCTGCCCGCCATCGGGAACGCACCGGTATTATTTCAAGCTCTATGCGCTTGACGCGCTCCTGGATCTGCCTGCCGGTTCGAACAAGGCTTCATTGCTGCAGGCGATGAAGGGGCACATTCTTGCCGA
The DNA here is from genome assembly GCA_964472615.1 of uncultured Methanosarcinales archaeon. Lineage (GTDB taxonomy): Archaea > Nanobdellota > Nanobdellia > Woesearchaeales > ARS49 > JAWAAW01. The sequence continues at coordinate 6,502 of CAYYLN010000047.1, read as the reverse complement.
GGCAACACTCATGAGAACCTATAAGCGGAGGACGATGTAATGCCGACAATGACTGAAGAAGCTGCAACGGCAATGCTTATCGATGCCCAGAATAAGACTGCGATCAACCTGAATCGGTACTTGTCTGCAGCACATGGCGTTCTTGCAGCATACCTCAAGACCAAGGATCTCGCACGGAGACAGAAGCTCTATAGCGACATCTTCAAGGCGATCAGCCGCGCGATGATTCTTGCAGAAAAGCTTGAGAGGCCTTAAACCGCAGTGAAGCCCATCGTGCGAAGTTCCTGCTTCCACATCAGGCCGATCTTCATGAGGTCATTTGAGAATTTCGTCGATATCTTGTACGTCTTCTTGTACAGGTCATAATCAATCATGCCCATTGCCTTCATGGGCGTGAGGATACGATCATAGAATTGGCGCTTGTTATACGAGAGCTTGACACGCTTGCCCTTGTACGGTGCCTCCTCGAGCACGCATTCGTATTTGCCTTCGTGCAGTTGTGTCGCGAAGATGCTCATCTCCGTCTTGGTGATTTCGCCGTTGTTGCCGATTATGTATTTGATGAGTTCCTTGGCGACGATCTTTTGCTGGTTGGTCGAGAAAATAATATCGAAGACGTCCTCTGGAAGATTAAAGCGGTCAAATAAGACTACCATGGCTTCTCCAACTGTTTCTTCTATCCACCCCTACTGTAATGTGATAACGCGAACAAGATTACTATATAAATGTTACGCTTTCCGCTACTGGGGTGGGGAAATTCTGCAAGAATGGTTAAAAAGAAACATTTATATACAAGTAGGATATTAGTATACAAAAATATGATATTTGTGATACCGTACCTCGACGATACGGCGTCCGTGAACGTCGGAAGCGCAAGGCGTTTCTGACTCCGCCAATCAGTGATTGGTGATATCTGGCGTTCAAAAGAAGGCTCTCCACTGTTTCTTCATAACCACCCCCCAAACCCACAATGGAGAGTCCTTCTTTTCCCATGTCATAACAAAGACCAAAAAAGGAGGAGAGGATACATGGATTTGCTTGTCAAGAGCGCATTGGCGCAAGGACCAGTCATGAAGGAGAGTTCTGACTTTGGTCAGGCAAACATCAAAGTCATCGGCGTGGGAGGCGGCGGCAACAACATGGTCAGCTGGCTCTACAAGAAAGGCATTCGCGGTGCAGAAGTCATTGCCGTGAATACCGACAAGCAACACCTGGATATTACTGAATCTGACAAGAAATTCATCATCGGCCGCGATGTAACGCGTGGTCTGGGTTGCGGCGGATTCCCGCAAAAGGGAGCCGCAGCAGCACAAGAAAGCATGCTCCAACTCAAGGAGACTCTCCGCGGTGCAGATATGGCATTTATCTGTGCAGGAATGGGCGGAGGGACGGGAACGGGAGCAGCGCCCGTGGTGGCACAGGTCGCAAAAGAGATGGGAGCGATAGTGATCGGAACCGTGACCATGCCATTCAACATTGAGCGCGCAAGGATTGACAAAGCAGAATTTGGACTCCAACAACTGAGAAGCATGAGCGACACCGTGGTCGTCATTGACAACAATCGGCTGGTACAGATCGCCGGCAATCTGCCGGTGCAGCAAGCCTTTGCCGTAGCGAATGAACTGATCTCGACGATGATCAAAGGCATCGTTGAGACCATTGCCATCCCCAGCCTCGTGAACTTGGACTACGCAGACGTGAAAGCGATAATGACCAATGGAGGAGTTGCCGCCATCGGCGTGGGCAGCTCAGACACCAACAACAAGGTTGAAGAAGCAGTGCGGGGCGCGCTCTCGAACCCCCTCCTGGATATCAGCTACAAGGGTGCCACCGGCGCGCTGATTCAGGTCGTCGGCGGTCCGGACATGACGCTTGACGAGATCAATCGCATTGGCGAACTCGTGACCGAGACCATGGATGAGGACGCGAACGTCATCTGGGGCGCGCGTGTTGATGATGCCATGAAAGGTAAGGTCATGGTGATGACGATCATCACCGGCGTGAGCTCACCTTGGATCCTGGGCAAGCCCACGGCCAAGGACGTTGCCGTGAATGCCCAGAAACTCCATGATGATCTGGGCATCGAGACATTGTGATTTTTTAAGACTTTTTCTCTGTTTTTTTCTTCCTGTGCAGTCCTATTTATTATCGGAGAATGATCATGCAACGACCCATCGTTGGACACGTGAGACCAACATCACCTGCAATTGAACAACGCATCTACGGACTTGTTCAGCAAGCAAATGAGCAACAGCATCCTGTTTCCGTCGCCGTACTCGAAACGCACCCGTCACTCGCAGCATCGCTCGAATTGTTGCTCGCGAACTCCAACAGCAGGCAGGGCAGGGATATGGTGTTCTATCAGGGCGAGAAGACTTTTGTTCTCCTCGGGTGCGATCAGGAATATGCGGCACAGCTGCTTGAACAGGTACGCAACGAGTGTGATAGTGTTGCAGCGTATGTTCAGGAATACGTTCCTCGTCCCCCTGCAACACAGCCCTTGCAAGAAGCTCGTTCGATGATGCGACGCATGAAGGAGATGCTCGCCGGCAAACCATTGAGACCATCAGTACTGCCTGGCCTTCCGGTCTGGAAGTTAGATGCCCAGAATTTTTCTCAGGATCTTCTTGCAGGCTTTGCCCAAGTTCTTGCGCGCAAACAAATCTATTTCCCGCACGATGCAGGCGTTTCTCTGCACGCAGAGTGATATATAAAACTTATACAAAAATAGTTATTCTTGGGTGTCTTCCTCTACAGGCATGGACCGGTGCATGTTTTGTGGGGATATCGCATACGTGCGGATGGACAACCACTGGATATGCAAGGAACATTACATGTGGGCGCTTGAGTAAGGTTGTCCGAATCTGCGTGTAAGAAATCGTCTATATGTCAGACAGCTTTTTCTTCTCTTCCTTGCCGGTCTTCATGTTTTTGACCGTGAACTTCTGGGACTTGAGTTCCTCAGGGCCGACGACAATGACGTTTTTCGCGCCGATGCTGTTCGCGTAGTCAAACTGCTTGCTGATCTTGCGGCGCATGAGATCGACATCAACCACGTACTTGGTGCGGAGCAGGTGTGCGATCTTCAATGCTTCGGGCAGCAGGTTCTCGTTGATGGGTGCAATGACATAGTCGGGCCCCGATGCGGGCAGTGTGAGGCGCTTGAGGTGCTGCAATAACAGGCACAGGGTCGAGAATCCGATGGCAAACCCGGTTGCAGGACATGTCTCGCCGCCGAGCAATTGCACAAGTTGGTCATACCGTCCGCCGCCGCACAATGCTCGGAACAATCCCTCATTGTCGTGCGCCTCAAAAACGCAGCCCGTATAGTACGCGAGGCCGCGCGCGATGGACAGGTCCACGCGCACATTCGGATGTTTGACCATGCCGAGGATGTCTTTGAGGTTCTTCAATCCCGCACGCGCGGCTTCATTGAGCTCGAGGTGCTGGCTGATCTTCTTCTCGACTTCCTGCAGGGTTCCGTTGATCTCTGTTGCGTGCTTGATGCGTTCTGCCTTGAGGTTATCAATACCGAGCGCGTGCATGTCGTCAAAGAATTGCTTGTCTTCGATCTTGTTGCTCTTGTCCACGAGCCTGATGACGTCCTCGAGTTTGCCATTCGGGACAAGATCGACCAGGATGCCTTCCAGGAGTTTACGGTGGTTGATCTTGAGCGTGAAATCCTTGAGGTTCAGTCCTGCGGCGACGAGGCAGTCAAAGCAGAGGTTGATGACTTCTGCATCTGCTTCAGGCTTGTCTGAACCGAAGTTCTCAATGCTGATTTGGAAGAATTCACGCTCACGACCTTTCTGCGGTGCCTCGTAACGCCACATGCGGTCTGCAGAGAACCATTTGACCGGCTTGGGTAGTTCGCGCTGCTTGCTCACAAACATGCGGGTCATCGGCACCGTGAGGTCGAACTTGAGGCCCAACTCTTCTGCGCCTTTCTTCTCCAGCACGAAGAGCTGGCTTTTGACCTCTTCACCAGATTTCGCGGTTAATAATTTCAGCGTCTCGATGCTTGGGGCGAGGACCTGCTGGAAGCCATACCGTTGACAGACGCCTGCCATCGTGCCGAGCACGTGCTGGAGCACAGCAGTGTCTGCAGGGAAGAAATCATTCGTGCCCTTGACGCGCGGAAACATGGGCATCAAGGGCTTGAATACGATATAAAAATCTTATGCTCGCGGTTGGTAATGCTCACCGAAGCCCAAGTTCATGTATGCGAACATACGGGCAACATCTGCTTGCTGCTGTCCGCGGGCGTGCTCGATGGCACCGATGACGGGCAATCCAAACTCCTTACGCCGGTTACCGTCATATTCCACACGGTGTATGTCCGTTTGGAACTTCTCACCGTGTATGGGACGGAGCACCAATTCGATGCTGTGGCGTGCGTATGTTGGATCGCTGCCGCGATATTTACCAACGCTGATCACCGACCCCTCAAGAGAATCCTTCGTTTCGAGGACCAGCTTGCTGCGTACTTCATCCGGTAATGACTTGAATTCTTGTAAGAGGAGATGGTAGAATTTTACCTGTCCTTGTGCATTTCGGTTTGCTGCCTTGAGGTCCTTTCCATCGAGCCTGACGAATGCTCCAAGATGCCCAACAAAGATCTTGGTATCGCCCGCGTCCAAGCTGGGGCGTAGGATGCCATCAACCGTTTCATGGTTTGTGTCAAAGCTGTTTCTGACGATCTTTTGTGTTTCTGTTGCAATACTCACACTCTCACTTCTCCACTCTTTGAATCGAGTAATTGCTGGCGAAGGGTGGTTCTATATAAACATTATGGTTTTCAGCCCATTTTTGATTATAAACTTTATAATTTATATAATTCTGTTTTAAAGTAAGAACGACAAGAAAACCTTTATATGCTCATGCCCGCGATGCAGGTCAGACCGCGGGGCCGTAGTCTAGCTTGGTAGGATTCACCCTTGGGGTGGGTGCGGCGGGAGTTCAAATCTCCCCGGTCCCATACGCCGATAAGAAAAGATTTCTCTGAATCAGGTCCCTTCGGGACAGAGACCAACGATGAGAATTTTTATTGCACTGCTTTCTGCATCTTGTTAACGGAGCGGTCCGCGGCGGAAGATGTCATCGAGTCCGTTGGTGTCCCCAGGGACAAGATTGGATGCGGCTGAATAAAATGCAACGTACCGACCGTCAGAAGAAATCATTGCATGCTTGCAAGCGGCATCAGTCTGAACGCCATCCGAGTCTACGGAAACACGGGAAGTAATACCAGTAATTGTGTCGTGGACGAAGGCATCGCGTACTCCGTTGGTGTCCCCCGGAACCAAATCTGTTGCATCTGATTCAAACGAGACATATCGACCGTCTGAAGAAATGGCATTTCCAATGCGGTTTAAGACGCTGGCGCCTCCTGCCTGAGCTCCGTTTGAGTCGACAGAGACACGGATCGTGGTATTGCCAATCGTATCGCGCAGGAAGACATCGAGCACACCATTGGTGTCTCCGGTTATCAGATTAGAGGCATCAGATGCGAAGGCCACGTATCGACCGTCTGACGAAATTGCAAGACCATCATAGCTCGGGCCATTGGCTTCGGCTCCTGCAGAGTCAACCGAAACACGCGAGAGCGCGCCACTTGTCAAGTCCTTGATGAAGATATCCCACGTTGCGTTTGTATCTCCGGCTATGAGGTTGGTTGCCAGTGACCGAAAGGCAACGAAAAGGCCGTCCGATGAGATGATGCCATCGTCGCTCTGATTGTTTGCCTCGCTCCCGATTGAGTCAATAGAGACGCGAGTCGTGGTATTCGCAACCAAGTCCCGCATGAAGATATCGTCGGTGGCATTGGTGTCTCCAGGAACAAGATTGGTTGCAATTGAACCGAACACCACGTAACGTCCATCCGCGGATATGGTGCTGGAGGCTCCTCCAGCATCGGCCTCGGCGCCGCTGGAACTGACAGAGGCTCGGGTCGTTGTGTTCGCCACCAAGTCTCTTACAAAGATATCCCATACCCCATTGGTATCGCCACTCACAAGGTTGTTCGCTTGCGACTGAAATACAACATAACGACCATTCGCTGCCATCACTGGAAAGCCGCTGTAACCATTACCCTCAACCCCGCTGGAATCGACAGATGCGCGCACAGTCGTTCCAGCAACCATGTCCCGAACGAAAACATCATATGTCCCATTCGTGTCTCCTGGAACCAAGTTGTCAGCAAGCATTGCAAAAGCGATGTAGCGGCCATCACTAGAAATCGAAGGATTGAGGGCGATTGATGGTCCGCCAAGCGCCTGTTGGCCTGACGAATCCAGCGATACCCGTTCAGTAAGTGTTACGAGAGGTGTAGGTATCTCTTGTTGGCTGTTATTCTTATTTTTGTGGTTCTCTTTTTTGCACCCGCCAACTTGCAGGGTGGCGGCCACTGTCAAAAGGGCATATGCCGCAAACGAACAGAGTGACTTCATCAGTCCAGAGTATTTGTGCGTATGCTGCTTCTGGGCTTTCACGTGGTAATCAAGAC
>CAYYLN010000046.1:0-7973 GCA_964472615.1 uncultured Methanosarcinales archaeon | reverse complement strand
TGCAAGGAACACTACGAGTATGCCCGGAAACTGCCCACAGACAAGACGATTCTTGTCGAGTACTACAACGACGATCGAGAGAAGAAGATCATCTTCCACACGCTCTTTGGTCGCAGGGTGAATGACTGCCTGTCGCGTGCAGTCGCGTTCGCGATCTCCAAGAGCCTGCACAAGGATGTCGAGCTGGGCATCAATGATAATGGCTTTTACATTTCAGGCGACCGGAAGATCAGCGCGGTTGAGGCATTGAAGATGCTCAAGGCAGACAAGCTTGACAAGATCATGCAGGTTGCCATCGAGAAAAGTGAGGTGTACAAGCGCCGTTTCAGGCACTGCGCCACGCGCGCATTGATGATCCTGCGTAATTATCTGGGCCGCCAGAAGCGTGTTGGCAGGCAGCAGGTGAGCTCGATGATCCTGATGAGCGCGCTGAAGCGCATCAGCAAGGACTTCACCATCCTCAAGGAAGCGCGCAGGGAATGCCTCGAGGACTTGATGGACATCACGAACACCAAGCAGGTGCTCAAGGCCATCGAGGACGGCACGATCCAGATCGCTGAGCTGGACACGAGCATCCCGTCGCCGTTCGCATTCAACCTTGCATTGCAGGGCTACATGGACATCCTCAAGATCGAGGACAAGCATGCATTCTTGCGCAGGATGCATGAACTGGTGCTTGCCAAAATCGGCGGCAAGCAGGCTGCGTCAGTGGATCCATATATCTCTGTCGAGCGCGCTGCCCCACAGAAATCCCTTGCATTCTCCTATGCCGAGTTCTGGACTGATGCGGAAGCACGCCAGCGTACTCATGCTGATGAGCAAAAACTGATATTGTACGAGCAATTCAGCCATGCCGCGAAAAAAATCGCGCTTGATCCACAGATACGCTATGATGTCTTCAAGCTCATCGATGGCGACAAGGATGAGGTGCGCTCAGAGACGCGCGCGTGGCTGAAGACGCTGTTCAGCAAGGCAGTGCCCAAGGTCTGGAAAGATGAGATTGCGAGATTCTTGCAGGAAAAGATGCGCGAGCTCGCCTGAGCTCGTGTCGAAGATTTTATATACCTCAAGTGACGTGTCAAAACGCATGGTTGATATTCCTGTGCTGATCAAGTATCTCCGCGAACAGACAGAAATGATTGTCTATGCTGCTGTTGCTAATTTTTCTCAAACAATCAAACTCCTGTTGACCCGTCTCGAGGTGCGCATCAAATACCCTGTTGCGGGCGAAATGAAGGCAGTGCGGTATCGCATCATCAATCCTGAAGGGCTGAAGAAGTATGGTTTTTCAGATAATATCGAAGCGCTGAAAGCAATCTTGAGCGCATTGAAGGATCATGTCGCAGGCAGGACGCCGAATGCGGATATTGTCGCGCAACTGATTGAGGACCTTATTCTTGAGTCATCCGGTGGGAAGAGATTTCTTGAAAAGGGGGGTTTGTTGCCCATGCTGAAATTCATCGAGAAGGCAGTCATTGTGCGCGATCACTGCATCATGCTTGAAGCAAATGCAGGCACACTGACCCTGGAGAAATTTGAAGCGCTCGAAAAGCTCATTTCCGAACTTTTTGCGCAAGCAAAGTCCTTGCAGTTCTTGGCCCCGCAACGACCGCTCACCGTCGGCTCATTCGTGAAGGACATCAACCTTGGCCCTGTGCTTCTCTATCGGAAGGTTCTTGCCGAGACGCTTGCTAAGGTGGCACAGCAGGTTGCTGGGGAAGAAACCAAGCGCCGAGAAGTCCTGTGAACGTGTTGAGGTGAATCATCACCAACGAAAATCTGGCGAAGCCGCGTGCTTATAAGGCGTGTGACCAATCATTGCGGCAAAATTTATATACCCTTCTGTCCTTGCCCTAGCCGAGGTGATGTGAGTATGGCAAAGATGATGAAAGTGATGGGCGGCGGACCAACATGCAAGTGCACGCCTGGCGGCCTTGTTTGGTTGGTTCTTGGTGTGATCGTCCTCGCGCTGGGATTCTGGGCGGTGATTAAGGGGCTCATGCTGCAATGGTCAGGGAGCATGGACTGGATGCGCATAGCATTCTGGTATGCAGTGGGCTTCCTCGTGATCTGCGTCGGCAAGGTCCTCAAGTGTAAGGCCTGCCCGATGTGCTGGCGCCAGTAGATCTCGGTGCATGTTTCTTTTTTATTTTTTGATGCTCACTGGGCAAAAACCAAAGCTTTATAAATGGGGCTTTCCTGAGGGTAAGCATATACAGAGTTCGTAACGAATTCTCGTATAAGGAATACAACGGGTGAATAAGAACCATGGGTTTCGCACCGCAGGGTGATCAGCCTCGAGAGATGCACAAGATCACCTGCTCCGATTGCGGAGCTGAGTCTGAAGTGCCGTTCAAGCCGGCTGCTGACAGGCCAGTCTATTGCCGCGAGTGCTTCAAGAAGCACAAGAAGCCAGCGTACTAATCCTAGCGACTAGAACCGGCGAATTCGTTTTTATTTTTCTTTTATTATTTTTCTGGGCAATGACACGTTGCCGTTCTCGATATTCACGAGCTGTTCTTGCCTAAGTTCTGCGACAAGATTCTTTGCCCAAGAAAGAGGCTTGCTGAATCTCTTCGCCAGCTCTGCGATACTTGCCCGAGATTGTTCTCGCAACATCGTGAGCACTTGACCTCGATAAAACCTTCTCGAGCCAGCAAAGGGCTTTTGTGGCGGAGCAATGCGTAAGTAGTCGTTTTGTGTGCCTGCCTTGAACGCGGCACACTGTTTTTGAAGAGGGCATTCGCTGCATTTCGGCGAGCTCGCCGTGCAGACCATGCTGCCGAAGTCCATCAATGCATTGTTCCACGCGACGCCTTTGCCGCGTGGGACTGCTCTGGCGACGGCTGCATCGATCTCTTCTGCTGTTCCTTTTCCTGCAAAAAACAATCTCGAGAAGATGCGCCTGATATTGGTGTCGACCACAGGAACGTCCTGCTCCAATGCAAAGCACTGTAAGGCATGCGCAGTATACGGGCCGACGCCTGCAAGTTCTTTGAGATCCTCAGGTACGCCCTGCATTAATTGTTGCGCGGCACGCTGGAGATTGATCGCCCGACGATTGTAGCCCAAGCCAGCCCAAGCAGTGATGACGCTGCTCGTGGGAGCTTTTGCCAAGTGTTTTGCCGTCGGGAATTGCTTGAGAAACGCAAGGTATTTCGGAATCACACGATCGACTTGTGTCTGCTGGAGCATGATCTCAGAAACAAGGATTGTATACAAATCAGTGGTTTTGCGCCAGGGCAGGTCGCGTTTCTTTTCCGAATACCACACAAGAATTTTGTCTTGCATTAAAGGGATGTGCATGATCTCCGATTGGTGTCAGAAGGCTTTAACTTTTTATCGGAAGATTTACGGATTCGGCACACATTTCATATATCCCTTTTCGTTTGCACGAGTCGAGGCGGTTCTTCTGCTTTCTTGAACGGTTTCCCATAATCTTTATATAGCCGTCTTCACTATGGTTAACCGATGGTGATGCAGGTATTGCAACCCCAGGAACTTGAAGTACGTTACGTCCGCCCTACGCGCCGCAAGGAGCTTGCCAAGCAGCTCAAGGTAAATGGCAAGAGCCAGAAAGAGATTGCCCAGCTCTTTGGGCTCACCGAAGCAGCAGTGAGCCAGTACATCAACGACAAGCGCGGCACTGATGTGAGTTTCACTCCTGAGTTGCAGAAGATCATCAAGGATGCGGCAACGCGCATCACTGATAACATCACGTTCATCAGGGAAACCCAGCAGCTCGCAGGAAAGGTCTGGAAGGACCGCTTCATCTGCACCGTCTGCCATGACCAGAACGGCAGCGCGATTCCCAAGGGATGTGCGGTCTGTTTCGAGTGAAACTATGGCAAAGAAAAAGCAACCAGCAAATGCTGTCGATGCCAAGAATGCGTCACCTACTCACGAAACTCCCTTACAGCAGAAGCTGAAGAACAAGGCCTGGGACCCATTCAAGGAAAACCTTGAGATTCTCAACGAATACGAGGAAGGTACTCCAAAGCGCGAGGGCGGCAAGGACTATTGGGGTGCCTGCTGCCTGGAAAGCCAGGATGTTGATGTCGTTCAAAAGCCCAAGCAAACGAAAAAAAGATAGTGCGAGATACCCATGATACGAGAAATCTATCTGGACCATGCTGCAACCACGTTCGTTGACCCGCGCGTCAAGGCAGTGATGGACAAGTACTGGACTGAGGAGTTTGGCAATCCCGGGAGCTTTCACACTGCTGGCCTGCGTGCCCTCAAGGCATTGAACAATGCCCGCACAACCGTTGCAAAAGTCATGAATTGTGTTCCTGAAGAAATCATCTTTACTGGTTCTGGCACTGAGAGTATCAACACTGCGATCAAGGGGGTCTTCGCTGCGAACAAAGCCAAAGGAAAGCATATCATCACGAGCACGGTTGAGCATCATGCAGTGCTCGAGACCTGCGAGTACTTGGCAAAGCACGAAGGAGCAGAAATAACGTACGTGCCTGTAGACAGGTATGGACAGGTGCATCCTGCAGAACTCGAAAAGGCAATCCGACCAGACACCATCCTCATCAGTATCATGTATGCGAACAATGAGGTCGGCACCATCAATCGCATTACTGAACTTGCTGCCGTGGCAAAAAAGAATCGCGTCTTGTTTCACACCGATGCATGCCAAGCAGGTGGGGTGTTGGCCATTGATGTCAAGAAGCTCGGTATTGATCTGATGTCTATAAACGGAAGTAAGATCTATGCACCGAAAGGAGTTGGTGTATTGTACGTCCGCAGAGGCGTTCAGATTCACCCACTCATCCACGGTGGTGGTCAAGAATTCCGCATGCGCTCCGGCACGGAAAACATCCCGTGCATTGTTGGATTTGCAAAAGCCTTAGAGCTTGCTCATCAAGAACATGATGCAGAAAATGCCAGACTGACGACATTGCGCGACAAGCTCGTTGCAGGCATCCTGAGCACTGTTCCGAAGACATTCCTGAACGGCCATCCGACTGAGCGGCTGCCCAATAACGCAAATATCTCATTCATGGATATCGAAGGCGAGGCATTGCTCCTGTATCTGAACGAGCATGGCATCTGCGCAAGCACCGGCAGCGCATGCACGAGCAAAAGTCTTGATCCAAGCCATGTCATCCTCGCGCTTGGACTGCCGTACGAGGCATCGCATGGCAGCATCAGGTTCACGCTCGGCAGGCACACCATGCAGGAGGGTATTGACAAAGTCATCGAGGTACTGCCAGACATCGTCAAGACGCTCAGGAATCTTTCACCAGTCAATCTCAAGATGGAAGATGTCCTGCCACAGGAAAAGCTCCAAGAGGCAAAATCACTATGAGTATCGAGCTGAAGCCAGTCGTCCACGCTGACGTGCAAGCAAAGAGAGTAGCTGCAGAAATGGAAGAGTGGTTTTACACCGATATCGTCAAGGACCACTTCTTCAATCCTCGGAATATCTTCAAGACGCAAGCAGAAGTTGAGAGCTACCATCCTGATGGTGTTGGCATGGTTGGCAGTCCGGCGTGCATTCTTGGAACCACGCTTGTCAGAACCAACCCTTCGCTTCAGGCAATTGAACGACTGGATGCTGGAGAAAACGTCCTGTCACATGATGGTCACTATCATCCAATCACAAGAATGTACCGGCCTCAGTATTCGGGTACACTTGTGAAACTCAAGAACCAACTTGGAACATTGACTGCCACAAAAGACCACCTTGTTTTCGCAATGCAGGTTCCTCGCACATCAACGTTTGCTCATACGCATTACAAAAAGCGTATTCCGCCAAGTTGGGTTCACGCCGGCGACCTGAAGAAAGGTGACATCGTGCTCTATCCTATCCCAATGGAAATCAGGGATACGGCTGCAATCAAACTTGTCCGCGTCAAGCGCAACAAGCATGACTTCAAAAGCGGCATGTTGCCTGAAAAAATCCCAATCACGCAAGACTTGCTCAGGCTATTCGGTTATTTTGTCGCTGAAGGCCATACCAAGGGAACAGAATTGGGGTTCACCTTCTCAATTCACGAAGAGCAGTATGTTCAAGATGCTGTTCAGCTGGTACGTGAGCTTTTCGGTCTCGACGCCACGGTTCGGAAACGACCACGCAACAATCGGATTGACGTTGCCATTTACAACGTGCACCTCACAAAACTGTTCCGTTTTCTGTTTGGTGAATCTGCGCAACGGAAGCGTGTGCCTGAATTTGTTCTCTTTTTGGACTCACAACTCCAGCAAGGGTTCATCAAGGGCGTTTGGCGTGGTGATGGATACTTCAATGCGAAACGGTCACAGCCACGCGCAGGATTTACGACCATTTCCCATGAGCTTGCACAGCAACTTGTGTGGATGCTCCTGCGCCAGCACATCGTTCCATCAATGTACAGAGAAAATCCACGCGTCAGGAACGGAGTTGCGCACAAGGCAGCATACCGCATCCACATTGGTGATATGATTTCATTAGAACGGCTTGCCGCGATTCTTGGAGTGCCATTCGCTCGCGATTCCAAGAAGCGACATGAGATTGCAGCGTGGTTTGACGATAGCTATCTCTACCTTCCTTTGCGGGGCGTAGAAGAAATCGCATTTGAAGGACGTCTCCGCAACCTTGAGGTTGCAGAATCACACACCTACACGACCGATGCATTTCTCGTGCATAATTGCGGCGACATGATGAAGATGTGGATCAAGATCGACAAAGCCAATGACAAGATCATCGAGTGCAAATGGCAGACGTTTGGCTGCGGTTCTGCAATCGCGAGCACCAGCATGCTTTCTGTGATGCTGACCGAAGACGGCGGAATGACGATTGACAAAGCATTGCAGTTGAAGCCGCAGGACATCGTCAAGCGCCTCATCGACTTGCCGCAGCGAAAATTTCACTGTTCAGTATTGGGCGACAAGGCATTGCGTGCCGCGATCAATGATTATTTCCGCAAGACCGGCCAGGACAACCGCGTGGTCGTGGAAGGCGCGAAGATCATCGATAAGATCCTCAAGATTACGGACAAGGATATTGAGGAAGCGGTCTTGGAGGGCGCCGTCACGTTCGAGGACGTGCAGAAGAAGACCAAGATTGGCGTCCAGGACAAGAGCTGTATCCCTGAGGTAGAACAACTGCTCCGTTTCTACCGCGAGAAATACTTTGGAGGCAATCAATGAGCGAGGCAAAGACGCAGCAGGAAGGAATGCCCCATGCCGACCACGGTCGTCAAGATTTGCAGAAGCAGATCATCACCAAAGACATGACCATCGGCGACGTGGTGCAGAAATATCCGAACGTCACCGAGACCCTGCTTGCGAATGGCGTGCACTGTGTCGGCTGCGGGGCTCGTTTTTTCGAGACCTTGGAGATGGGCTTCAAGGGGCATGGCATGTCTGACGAGCAGGTGGACACGGTCATCAAGCAGCTCAATGAGGTAGTCAAGCATGCTCCTGTTGAAGGCGACATCATCGTTCTTACGGAGAAGGCTGCTTTGAAGCTCAAAGAAATCTTGCAGCAGGAAAAGAAGGAAGATCATGCATTGCGCGTCCAGATCATCATGACTGAGACCGGAAACAACTATGGCCTTGATTTTGACAAAGCAATCAACGAAGATGACACGCTTGTCGAGGCCTTTGGCGTGAAGCTGGTTGTGAATGCCGAGTCCTTGCCTCTGGTGCGAGGCGCGCGGATTGATTACGTTGACGGCGAGAATGCAGGATTCCGGATCAGCAATCCCCGCTCAAAGCAAGGGTGCGGCTGCCACTGACATGACACCCCCCACCACGATTACGGATACATTGAAAGTGCTTGCGTTCAGCGACACGCATGGCAGTGATTTACGGCACTTGGTCGAACAGGCAGAGAAAGAAGACGTCACGCTTGTGTTTGCTTGTGGCGATTGGAGCCAATTGGACGAGATGCCTCCCTACTTGGTCAGCCAGTTTACCAAGAAAGGCATGAAGATGTTTATCCAGGCAGGCAATCACGAAACCCTCGCGACCACTGA
>CAYYLN010000045.1:355-8059 GCA_964472615.1 uncultured Methanosarcinales archaeon | reverse complement strand
CCAAGAAATACTCAAGGTGAATGAAATGGCAGCAAAAGCAGTCAAACAGGAATATCCCAAGCGTCACGATGGCCGTGGCTGGGAAGACATGCGCAAGATGGAAGCAAAAGTAGGCATCATCCCGCGCGCAGACGGCAGCGCGATGTTCCGGATTGGACACACGGTCGCCTATGCCGCAGTGTATGGCCCCCGAGATTTGCACCCGAAATTCATGCAGAATCCTGAGACCGGCATCCTGCGATGCAAGTATACCATGATGCCGTTCTCTGGCCACGGCGAGCGCGTCAGGCCGGGAACGAGCAGGCGCAGCCAGGAGATCAGCATGCTGATGAACAAGGCATTGCTGCCGGTCCTCGACCTCAAGGAATACCCGAACTCTGTCGTGGACGTCTTTGTCGAGCTGCCGGAGACTGATGCAGGCACGCGCTGCGCAGGAATCACGGCAGCAGCGATGGCATTGGCCGATGCAGGATTGCTCATGAAGGATCTCGTTGCCTCATTGTCCATGGGCCACTACAACGGCAAAATCATGGCAGACATTGACGGCTATGAGGACTGTGACGTAGGCATTTCAGACATTCCTGTGGCGTACATCCCGACCTTGGACAAGTTTTCCTTGCTCCAGCTGGACGGCGAGGTGCCGAAGGAGGACCTGATCAAGCTCCTCACGATCGCGAAGAAGAAGGCGATGGAGATTTACAAGGTCCAGCAGCAGGCGCTCAAAGCCAAGTTTGCAGAGGTGAGACAATGACGCGCGAGCACGTTCTCAAGTACATTGTGAAAGGCACGCGGTATGATGGCCGCACGCTCGATGAGTACCGGCAGATCGCAATCGAGCAGGGCGTGTCGCATGCCGCAGAAGGCAGTGCGCGTGTCAGGATTGGCGAGACCGAGGTCATCGCAGGAGTGAAGCTCTCGCTCGAGAAGCCGTATCCAGACACGCCTGCGCAAGGCAATTTGATGATCAACGCAGAACTGACGCCGATGAGCAGTCCACTCTTCGAGACCGGTCCGCCAGGCGAGCAGGCGATCGAGCTGTCACGTGTCATCGACCGTGGCATCCGCGAGAGCAAGGCAATCGACCTGACGAAGTTGTGCGTCAAGGAGGGCGAGCAGGTATGGAGTGTCATGGTAGACATCGTGACGGTGAACGACGCCGGCAACCTGTTTGATGCAGGCGCGCTGGCCGCGATTGCGGCACTGAAGAATGCAGTCTTCCCCGAGGTCAAGGAGGACGGCACGGTCGATTACACCAAGAAGACCGACAAACACGTTCCGCTCGTGCAGACGCCGGTCACGATCACCGTGATCAAGCTCGGCGACCAGCTGCTCATCGATCCCTTGCCTGTTGAGGAGGGTGTGCTCGATGCACGGCTGACCATCGCATTCAATGACGCGAACATGATCTGCGCCATGCAAAAGGGTGGCGAGACGCCGTTGACCATCGAGACTATCGGCGCGATGATCGATCTTGCGCAGGAGAAAGCGAAAGAGCTGCGCAAGAAACTTCAAAGGTGATCTTGTGGTAAAGGAAGAAACGCACAAACATACCAAGTATGAGATTGCACGCATGATCGGTTCCCGTGCCCTGCAGATTTCCATGGGCGCGCCGTTCCTGATCCCGCTCTCGGAGAAGGAGCTTGAACGCATCGGTTACAATCCGATCGAGATCGCCAAGATCGAGCTCGAGAATGATGTCTTGCCGATCACCATCAAGCGCCCGCTGCCCGTGACTCGCGCGCAAAAAGCTGCTGCGAAGGCGAAGAAAGCATGATGAGAGAGATTACTGGAGAGAAGCTACGGAAATACTTTGACGTGACCTCCCGGGCGCTGCAGAAGGTGAAGATCGCGCCGGAAAAGAAGATCGCGTGGAAGGCCGCTGCCGAGGAAGTCCTCAGTATGGCGCAGCGATACTTCAAGGATGCCCAGCATTTCGAAGAAAAAGACGACATCGTGACTGCGTTCGCAGCCTTGAATTATGCGCACGGGTGGCTTGATGCCGGCGCGCGTTTGGGGTTGTTTGACGTTGACCATGATGATACGTTATTTACCGTGGAATAAGGAGGGTGAAGACAATGACGAGAATGCATCAAGGAACGACAACACGTGTGATCAGGGTGGTGGCAGATATCTCAGGCAGTAAGCGCCTGCTCGAGGCAATGGGCGGACTGCCACAAATATTCGCGAAGGACTATGCAAAACGGGTCGCGCAGGTTTATGACGCGGCTCAGTCTGCACCGACCGTTCCCAAGAAGCAAGCAGTCATCTTGGGGGGATTGGCAGAAATCATTGGCGAACCCGAGCACCGCAGCAAATGGGAGCAGGAGATTCGTATGTTCTACGTGCACGCAGCAAAAAATCCTGCACTCATGAGGCAGCTCGAAGCAACCTGCGCCAAGCTCACCAAACTGGCCTGGTATGCGCGTACGGACTGCACACAACAATTGAATGAGTACGGGCTGGAATATCTCAAGCAGTACATCCCTGTCCCTCAGGAGTTCTGAACAAGATTTAAATACTGTTTTGCCGCCCCGTGCAGTATGCAGGATATTGTTCGCAAGGACATTCTGGACGTCTTGGAGCAGGCGATCACTATCTGGCAGGCGCAGGACCATCACGCGCTGGGCGAGCTGAGCAACCATGTCATCCACGACGCGAGCATCTTCCAGGACGATGATTCTGTCTCGGTCGCGGTGATGGTGTACGCGCTGAGCAAGGTATTGCAGCGGTGCTGCGAGGAAGGCATCGCGTGCGCGCAGCTGGGGCCGTCACTGCAGCAGATGCACGACGCGTTGGTCACAGGCAAGGACGACGAGTACCGCGCGCTGATGCGAAAAATCATTGAGGAAATCAAGCATGTTGACCAGAAACTGCACCTGTACATCACGGAAGTGATGGAAAAAGCACGGGTCAAGAAAGCGAGCAAGATGCACGAGCACGGCATCTCTCTTGCGAGGACTGCAGAACTCCTGGGCGTATCACAATGGGAGCTGCAGGATTACATCGGCAAGACACACATCCCTGAAGCACGTCTGGGCTTGCCTGCGCGCGAGCGCCTGCACCGGGCACGGAGCTGGTTTCCATGATGAGCATCTTACGATTTTCAGCATCACCGCCAAAATCTGTTTTGGCTGTTTCGACAAGACCCTTGATTTTGTCACCATCACAAACACCGAGGTTTGCGAGATGAGCATAATCTTCGATGCAGGACCAATTATCTCACTCACCACGAACAACCTGCTCTGGTTACTGGAGCCGTTGCAACAGCGCGCAAAGATCACATTCTCCATCGTGTCCAGCGTCAAGCGCGAGGTCGTTGACCGGCCTTTGGCAACGAGAAAATTCAAGTTCGAGGCCTTGCAGGTGGAAAGGCTGATCGAGCAGGGCCAGCTCAGGATCATTGACAAGCCGGAGTTCAAGAGCAAGGCATTGCAGTTGCTTGATCTTGCGAACAGCATTTTTTGGGGGCACAACGAACCCATCAGGATCGTGCAATTGGGTGAGATTGAGTCCTTGGCAGCTGCAGTCGGGTTGGGCAGCAATCGCGTCGTGATGGATGAGCGCATCACGCGTTCGCTGATCGAGACGCCAGAACAACTGCAGCAGCTCATGGAACATCGTCTGCACACCAAGCTGCACGTGGATACGGGACGGCTTGAGGAATTCCGCGCGTTTACCAGGCACGTGAATGTCATCAGTTCTGCAGAACTCGTTGCTATCGCATATGAGCAAGGCCTCTTGGACCACTTCGTGGTCAACGTGCCTCATGCCAGAAAGGAACTTCTTGAGTCAGTCCTCTGGGGCGTCAAGCTGAATGGCTGCTCAATCTCAGAGCAGGAGATTGAAGAGCTTGTACAGATAGAAATGCGACGCTGAAAGGAAAACGTTTTATACTTATAGCCGATCCATTAAGTCTATGAACATTTGTAATGGATCGGCTAATAGCAAATCCAGCAAATAATGGAACTTTTTAAGCTGGATTTGCTATATCTGCCAATGACGTTTAAAAAAAGAGGTGTGATGATGAAGAAGGCACAGAGCACGTTTGTGGTCATGAGCATCATCGCGCTGGTCGCGATCGGGGCACTTGTTGTTTCCCAACCTCCAGTCATCAGTGGCGCGTCGATGCACCAACCGCAGGAGTATCAGGTCAGTGGCGACGTGCGTCTCGCGCAGACCGAGTCTGAATTTCGGTCGAGCGTGAACTCCAAACTGCGCACGCTTGAGGAACGTGTACGCGAACTTGAAACGCAGCAGACGCGATGTTGCCCTGGTGCAGCCACAGAATTTCCTGATATTGGCGGCGCCATCAGCAGCACCCGGGAGAAGCTCCAACGCCAGGGGCAACGGTGCGTCTCGTGCGCCCTCAGTTGCCAGACCGCATGCAAAGGCGGGAAGGACAAGACGTGCATGACCTCGTGCGCGAGGAAGAATTGTCCTGACTGCATCACAGAATAATCAGCTGCATACTACGCGTTCAGCACGTGATAGAACGCGTCGAAAATCGGATAGTCTGTGTGGAAGACGAAGAATTTTGCACCGATCTCATCACAGGCCTTCTTGATTTTTGCCTGATGCTCGGCGAGCTGTCCCAGGTATTGCTTACGCAAGTATGGCGAGATGAACGTCCTGAGCGTGTCTTCGGTTTCGACGTCCACGAGCTTGAAATCGCCATCAAGGTCAAGTTCGTACTCGCTGCGGTCAAGCACTTGGATGAGGACGACCGTATGGTCCCGGTAGCGCAGGATGGCTTGCTTGATCTCGTCAGGATTGTACAGGAAGTCTGACATGATGACGATAAAGGATCGGGTGTTGACACGCTTCTTGTATGCCGCGAGCGACTCATAGAATTTGCTCAGGCCTTTGGGCTTCTTGCTGTTCAGGTAATCGAGGGCGGTCATGAGGTTTGTCCTGCCGCGCTTGGGCTTGAAGATCTCAAGCCGGTCAGCGAAGGTGCTCACGTTGAAGCGTTCGTTGTGCTTCATCGCCATGTAACAAAAGCCCAGGCCGAGCATGTCTGCATACTCGTACTTCTTGGTTCGCTGGCCAAAGGCCATGGAGCCAGAATAGTCGATGATGACGTGCACGGTGAGGTTGCGTTCTTCCTCAAAGCGTTTCACAAACAGTTTGTCCAGGCGCGCAAAGACTTTCCAATCAATAGTTCGGAAATCATCGCCAGGAGCATACATGGCGTGGTCTTTGAAGACCAGTCCTCGGCCTGTCGCGATCGACCGACGTTCTCCCACATAGTTCGAGGTAAGTCGCTTGTTGATGATGAGCGACATCCTGTCCAGTTGGTGCAAAAAGCCCAGGTCAATGGCCATACGCGTGTGCTGGTGTGCTTGTCTATTCGTTGACGAATTAACTATTTCCCAGCGAACTATTTCAACAATTGTTTGATGACGTCGTCCTCGTGGAGGTTCTGGCGTTCTGCTTCAAAGCTCAGGATGATCCTGTGCCGGAGTACTGGGAAGGCCATGAGGTTGATGTCTTGCTTGGATACGTACTTGCGGCCTTCGAGCAATGCGCGGCCTTTTGCCGCAAGGACAATTCCGATGGACGCTCTCGGAGACGCGCCGTACTCGATGAGGTCCCGCTTTTGGCGCGTCGAGGTCACCAAACTTACTGCATATTTCTTGATGTCTGCCGCGATAGGCACTTGGCGTGTCAGGTTCTGGAGGTAGATGAGCTCATCCTTGCTGAGCACCGGCTTCAATGCCACGCGCTTCTCCTCTTCTGCGTACCGGTTGACAATCTCGACCTCTTCGTCAAACTTGGGGTATTCGGTGCGGATTTTGAACAAGAAACGGTCACTCTGCGCTTCCGGCAGGGGATAGGTTCCTTCCTGTTCGATCGGGTTCTGCGTCGCGAGCACGAAGAACGGCTCCTCGAGCTTGAACGTGCTGTTGCCCACGGTGACCTGTTTCTCCTGCATCGCCTCGAGCAGCGCAGACTGCGTCTTGGGTGTGGCACGGTTGATTTCGTCCGCAAGGATCACGTTTGCAAAGACCGGGCCGGGCTGGAACTTGAATGTGCGCTTGCCACCGGTTGTTTCCTCGATGATGTACGTTCCAGTGATGTCTGATGGCATCAGGTCTGGCGTGTTCTGGATACGCGAGAACTTCAGGCTGAGCAGTTGTGCCATCGTCTTGATGCTGAGCGTCTTCGCAAGTCCTGGATATCCTTCCAGGACCGCATGCGAGTTTGTCAGCAGCGAGACAATCATTTGCTTGAGCACTTCATCCATGCCCACAATCACCTTGTTCATCTCGTGCAACAAGTGATCAAATGTTTTTTTTGCTTCTTCTAATCTCATGATTTCAACCTCCGTTTCAACTATGATGTCTTTGCAATCTCGCGGAAATAGGATTTGACGATGCGCTGATAACCCTTGGGGATGCTTTCCTGGAAGCTCACGTCAGTGGTGGCCTTGATCTCTTCTGGCAACGAGCTCGTGAATTCCCTGCTTTCAGGCGGCTTGGTCTTGCCGATGTCGATGTCGCTGAGCATGGGCGTAAGCTGTAATTGGATCTCGTCATTGCCGAGCTCGGCAATGCTCTTGTTGCCGTAGATGTCCTCGCTGACGTTCTCGACAAACTCAAATCCTTCGCCCGAGAGTTCGTAGGGACCTGCAGGTTCGCCCAGCTTGCCCAGGTCACTAAGGACATCACGGAAGTCCAAGAAGCGCACGTGGTGTGCTGATGCCGTGATGATAAGAATGCTCACGACTGCGAGGGTGATGAGCTCACGAGCAAGTCTGCCGAAGCTCAGGAAGTAGGAAGTCTTGATGGCGCGCATGCCACGGAGCACATCCTGCTGCAAGCTTTGGACGATCACGTTCTCTTTATCAACGGTGTCTGCAACCGTGATGAGCTGTTCTTGGAGTTCAGGCACTTTTTCTTCGACATAGGCGAGGTTGCGGTGTTTCTTGACCGCGCGAGTGGTGTGGAGCGCACCGTACAGCACGGCAACGATGCTGCTGTACCACCATGGCATGCTGACGAGGATCAGCACCAGCGTGCAGACCAAGAACACAATGAACGTGTCCAAGAGGCAGGTGAAGAGGGTGATCTGCATGACCGCGCTCCTGACTTCGTGCAATGCCGTGATGATGGGTTTAGGTGGCATTTAGCAGGTGCTCTCCTCTGCATCAGTCTTGGTCTGAAGGCATGAGATCTTGGCATTCTTGAGATCAATGGCATCTTCGAGGTCTTCAACATCGTCATGCAAGGTCTTGACATCTGCCTGCGCCTTGGCGAGGTCTACGGTGAGGCGCTCGTTTTCTCCCTTGGCTGCTTCGAGAGTGTTTTGGGTGCTTTGTAGCGTGCTTTCCGTCTCTTCTAGCTCCTGCTCAAGGCTTGTCTTGAGCTGGGTCAATTGCTCTTTCTCGCCTGCCAGCTTGGTTTTTTCTTCACGCACCGTGGTGTATTGTTCCGTGAATTCCTCCTCGCGCGCTGATTTGAGCGTGAGTTCGCTTTTGATTTGTTCGAGCGCTGCCTGCTTCTGCTCCAGGTCCTTGCTGATCTGGTCGAGTTGGGTGGCCTTGGTGGCGTATGCTTTGTTGATGCGGTCAAAGTTCTCTTGGAAGAACACCGTTGCTGCAACAAGTGCGCCTGCGCTGATCACGATGAGGAATAATAAGACGATGTTTGCATTGCGCGTAATGTAAGCCATGGCGTCATTCCCTCCGGACAAGTCTCCTTA
>CAYYLN010000045.1:0-345 GCA_964472615.1 uncultured Methanosarcinales archaeon | reverse complement strand
GCGTGCGCCTTGGCGTGTTGGACCATGCCATCAATATCTGTGGGGTCAAAGACCTTGCCGCCGGTGCTCAGCGCAATCTTGCTGAGCTCAGGATTGAAGCCAAGTCCGACATATTCGCGCGGGTGATTGGACGCAAAGACTGCGCCTGAGACCTGCTGATAGCCCATCGCCGTTGGAGTCATGGCTGCGGAATAAAGGTCCTCATCAATCTTGTAGAACGTGACACCGGGCGCTTCAGGGGGTGTCTCGGATTTGATCGTTATTTCTGTGGGCTCGTTGACGATGGTGTCGCGGGCATCGATACAGGACTCTGCCTTGCGGTCAGGGTCTCCGATAGCCCAATTG
>CAYYLN010000044.1:1725-8150 GCA_964472615.1 uncultured Methanosarcinales archaeon | reverse complement strand
CCATCAACGAGAATACGAACGAACTCCAAGCCAATCACGAATACATCCGTTCTGTCGAGGAGAAGCTGGACAAGCTCCATGCGCGGATCGAGGAGCTTTTCCTGCTGCTCGGCAAAAAGACTGACGACAAGGTTGACGTCCAGCCTTTGACCAAGCGCGAACAAGAGGTCTTCCAGAGTTTGTATATCATCGGTGAAGGCATTCCGTTCGTGAGCTACAAACAGCTCGCGCGGAAGCTCGGCAGCTCTGAAGCGCTCATCTCGGGCTTCATCACGAATCTCGTCGAGAAAGGCGTTCCGATCGTGAAGAAGTACGACAATGGCCAAGCATTTGTCCAATTGGAGGCGAAATTCAGGCAGAAACAAGCGAAAGATGTCGTTATTGGCCTGAATTCTCTGCTTTCTCACTGGATTCAGGAGCCTGCTCCTCAGAACCAGCTCTGAGTTTTCCCTCGAAATCGTTTTGCGATTTCGATGGATCATCAAAAAATTCGCGGGATTTTTTGAGGTTTTCTTTCTTGATTTCGTTCTGCAGGAGCTCGATGAGCTTGAATGAGTCGTCCAAATGCGTTTTTATCGTCGATTCTGCCTTTCGGAATGCCCCTTCCAGGTTGGTGCCATTGAGTTCATAACCGATCACGACCTTGCCGTTGCTCACGAAACTCGTTTTTTTGAGGATGTTCAGGTCGAGCCAGCGGTGGAGGTACTCGTACATGGTTTGGCGTTTGATGCCGGCAAACGTGCCCATGTGCTCGACAGGCATGACGGCAAGTTCTGGTTTTTTCTCACGATTGGCAGCTTTCTTGCGCTCAGAGAGTTCCAAGAGCAGCTTGTGCATCTGGGCATTGCCGTCTTTTTTCCTCGGCAACAGGCCGAAGCGGCTCAGTAGGGTCTTGGCGATATCCTCGGGAACTGCCTGTTCTGGCGGTTCAGAATGCTCGAGTTGAATCTTCATTTTTTCAAGGGTGGAGGCATACTCCTTAAAAAGCCTTGCGAAATCCCGACCAGTGTCCAGTGTAATCGGTGACTGGGCAGTTGGTTTACTGGTTAAAACATTGTTTTTTCGTTTAAACTGCTTGAGAGCAGACTTTTTCTTGAGAACGATTCAGACTAAGGATCTTCAAGGCATTTTTCAACCACAAAACTAAAAATTCGCAAAAAATCCCGACAGGTTCTGCAAACCATCTTGATTTCTGTGTACACAAAACGAGCGGTTTCGCCGAAAACCCAATCTCAGTCGGTAAAAATTCTTATTTTCTCCCATTTAACCGACTAACAAGGTCAAGGTCTCCCATCCTTAGACCCGTGGTTGCATGCCAAAAGGTTGCTCTCGACGATAGGTTTGCTCATTTTCTGCCCTTTTCCTTGACAACGTTGAGCACCTTCAGAAACCCCAGAAAACCCTGGATCTCGCCAGACGCAGGTTTTGCAAAAAATTCATTTTAATGAGGTTGCAGAATTTCGCTCTTTTACCGACGGAGAAAGAAAGATTTACTTATTGGGCGTGACAAGTAGTGCAGAAAATAGAAATTCAAAAATAACTTCGTTAATTTATCTTTCAAAATAAATGTTTTAAAATAAATCTATTTCTAAATATCTTTTAAAAAATATATTTTAATTTATATTTTTATCCATATAAAAACTTAAAACTGTCAACAAATAAAAGTGAGACTTACAAAATTACCCAGAAGAAAAGAAAGTGCCTAACTTACAGGCAAAACTACAAGTCCAGCGATCGAAATCCGCCAAGAGGTCGAAAAGCTATTAGGCACCATCAAAATGGATTGATAAAACGTGAATAAGTGACAAACAACTAAGAACGAAAGTGAGGTTTGCCTTACATTGTCTTCGTGCAACCGAGTTCTGCCTTACGGATTGCGTCCACGATGAGCGAGGCCATATTCTTGGCGTCATACGGCCAATTGCCACGAATGCCGCTTTGTTGGAAGGTGGTATCATTGGCAGAAAGCTCATAAGCATCTTTCCAAGTGTAGATGTCTTCCCCCATACCCCTCAAAACTTGGAGATCGCTCTTTTCGTGCTTGCCGTAGACAGAAACAGTGGCAATTTCGCTCATTTCTCCTCGGGCAAGTGATTGTGCAATGCGTTCTTCGAGTTCTGCGGGTGGTGCGTGTTGCAAGCGTTGGACTTCAGAAGCAGGTTCAAACATCTTGAGAAGATATTCAACCTTGATGTCTTTCGCCTGCGCAATTCTTTGCCGCATGATAACAAGATCATCCTGTTCATCATCACACCCTAAACGTTCTCGGACATATTTTGGGCCTGTAAGCTCGTATCCAATCTCGCGCAGCGTGAGTTCAAGCTGTTCTTCAAATGGTGTTTGATGCGTGTTCAACATACGTCTGAAGAAGGTGTTTCCATATTTAACACTTTCTATTTTTAACTACCTTTAGGTAGTTAACCTATATACCCGACTTGCTGCTGTTCTTTCATTTCCTGGGCTTTCATCGTCTGCTCGAGCATGCCCTTGAGTTTCTTCTCGAATTCTGCTGCCTGCTTAAGCAGGGGTTCATAATCGACCTTGAGCTTCAGAAACTTGTCCAGAATTTCGATGATTTTTGCTGCGGCCTTACTGTCGGGTAGCTTGGAATGCGTTTCGGCAAACAACGACAGGATTGGGAAGCCGCCGCGCATGAGTAATGCCGCGGTGACGCCGACGATAATGCCCTCGCCGAGGCAATCGGTACCAAGACTTTCCAGGGTCTTGCGCAGTCCTGCGTGGTCAGTGTAGAAGAATCCGCGGGTCTCCTCGCCATCAGAGCTGCCGACGCCTTCAATCGTAATGATCTCGCTAGCCTTGATCTGCCTGCACAGTTCGAGAATTAGGTCTGCCGCAGGGAATTCCATGTTTGCCACCGACGTGATCGCGTGCACGATCACGAGGTTGTATTCCTTGTTGTAATAGATGCCGATCTGGTCAACAATCGAGCATCCGTGTACTGCAAGTGTTGCCGGTGGATTCTCGAAATAGTAGCTTCCGATCTTTTCGCATTTCAGGTGATCAAGCAGGAATCCGGTCGCGATGGTGCCGACCAAGCCCAAACCAGGAAAACCTTCGATCACGGTCGCGCCCATCGGCTTCTTGGAAAGCACGAGCTTCAGGTGTACGGGGTGTGGTTTGTGAACCTCTTTTTCTGGCATGGCATCCTCGTCGGCAAGCTGATTTAAATACCTTTTGTTTGCGAAGGTTTAAAAGTTACGCGAAGGTGGTTGTTGTTAATGGTGGAAAACGCTGGAGAACCTTCACCAACACGTGAACAGCTTGAGACGCGTGTCAATGAACTCGAACAAGGCATCAAAGATCGTGAACAACGCATCCACGACCTCAAGCAAGAAAACCTCAAACACAATGAGGACTATCATACGTACTGGGACCTCAAGAATCGTGCCTATGACCTCTCCCATTTCTTCCCTGATAAAGCAGTGGAATGTTATCGCCAGGCATGCGATATCGCACCGCATCCTGAAGCAAAGATGGATTGCAACCGTAACATCGCTATCTTATGTGGTAAGAATGGTGATTATCAGCCTTTGGTGGAATATGCGAAGCAGCTGAAGGATTCTGGGCAAGACGACGAAGAAATAACGATGCTTCTTGACATCTATATCGGAGAACTTGCGGCTCAATGAAATTAGGCGTGATCGTTATCGTCTGGGTCGCATGACAGCGAACAGTTGAGCAAGCTTGACGCGTTCTCCGGTGAGCAGCGATTGTGCGCCTTCCAAATCACTCTTGAAGCTCACGAGACGATTGCTGATTGCCTGCAACACAACTCTAGGCTCTTCGGTTTTCTTCAACGTTTGCACAACAGAAATGATTTGGTAGAGCAACGTTTTTTCTGTATTCACGAGTAACTTGAGTAAGTCATCTTCAAGCCTCTTGAAGAACTTGAGATTGTTCTCAAGCTGTTGGATTTGTTTCTTTTCGTCGACTGTCGTGCCTGGTAGCTCTTTACGCTCTCGAATGACGTGAAGCGTGTCCTCAATCTTTTGCATCAGTGCAACGATGGCATTTTTGTCTGCAGCTTCAAAGTTGATTTCTCTCGTTGCTTCCTGAATGGTTTTGTTGACCTGAGCTTCGACTTCCTTTCGGGTTGTCTTCTTCTCAAATTCTTTAAACGAAAGCGTGTCAATGAGCTTTGCGGTCTGCGCAATAAGTGGTATCAGCGTTTCTTTTTGTTTTTCGACTTCTTGAAGCATATCTGCAAGTTGAGGGAGGGCTTGTTCTTTCTGTTCTGTTTCTCGCTGTGCAGTAATTGCCTTGTCTAAGGTAGTGATGTTCTTGGCAATAGCGTCCATCAGTTGTTGGACAAACTTGTTGTATTGTTTTTGCCATTGTGCTAACTCTTTGTTGATCGTTGTAACAATGCTTTTGGTATAGCCTGCGTTTGTTTTGAGGTTTTCCCATTCTTGTGTCATGCTCTGGAGGTCTAGCCCAATGCGTTCGAACACGTTTTCCACGTCTTTCAAGGTATTTGTGACCACCTCAGGCGGCATAGTGGGAGTGAATTTGGCAGTGATTGAGCGCACGTACTGTATATAGCGCGGGATGCTGTTGTAACGTTTTTCGATGTTGGCATACACGGTCTCAAACTCAACTGTTTGAATGAATTGTTTATGTCGTTCAAGACGCGTGATGATCTCGTTGAGGTAAGTAACTGATTTTTGCACACGGATAATTTTTTCCTTTAAGTCCTTGAGTTGTGCGCGAAGTGCGATCTTTTGTTCGCTGCTTTTCAGTCCTTCGATGCCTTGTTCAATTGCGCCTATATTCCACGCGTCCAGGCTTGTGATCATGGTGTTATGCAGAGCGATTGTATCATTAATCTTGTTCATGAGATTTCGCACACGACCGATTCCTCCGAGTGCTCGCAAAACTTTCGATCGCATCTTTTTGATTTGTTCAAGAAGTGTATCAAGATCTACTTGGAATGCTTCAAATTTCAGTTGGATTGCTCGCTGGGCAAGCACGTCGACAAGCCTCTGGTAAACGTGCTGAGCAGCTTGAGCATCAATTTTGGCTTTTTCAGCTGCTGCTTCGACTGCCTCTTCGTCTTTGATTGTTTCTGCTGTTTCTTGTTGTAAAGCGCTAACTGCAGTTGCAGCTGTTGTTGCAGCCGCGACAGGTGGTAATGCGCTTGGAGGTATTGGGCTGGGTTTGCCAGGAACTATCTCTTCACCAGGGGTAGGTGGTGCTGCTGGCGGGATAGGTTTGCGCCAGAAGAGAGGTTTGAGTCGTTCAAAAATGCTTGGCTTCTTCACAACAGGCAGGGGTGTGATAGCTGGTCCTTTGGCTTTGAGGTTTGCTGCTTCTCGTGCTCGCCGTGCTTCTTTCTTTGCGTCAGCTGCTTCTTTTGCCGCAATTACTGCTGCGGTTTGTGCCGCAATAACCTCAGGTGCTTTTTTGTCTGGTGCAACACGTTTGGTTCGGTCAGCTGCTTGTTGTGCAAGCGTTGCTTCTGCTTGTGCTTCATCTGCTTTTTCCTCTGCTGCTGTGGCTGCTTGTGCAGATGGGCCTGCCGGGATTGTGGGGGTTGTTGCAATCGCACGCATGTCTGCTGCTTCAGTGTGTTTTTGCTGTGCTCGTCGTGCTGCTTCTTGCGCGGGGCGTACTGCTTTTTGTGCAGCAGCGAGTTCTGCTCTTCGTCGTGCTGATTGTGCCAGAGTTGCTTGTTCTTGTGCTTGTTTGGCTGCTGTTTTTGCGGTAGCCATGATGTAGGAAGGGGCATCTGCAGGAATTGCAGCTGCTTTGTTGGTTGCAGTCTTCGCTGCTTTTGCTGCGTGGATTGCTGCAGTTCGTGCTGCAATCACTTCGGTTTCTGCTTCTTGGGCGGTTGTTGCGGCTCCTGCGCGTTCAGCAGCTTCTTCTGCGAGCACGCGTGTAGATCGTGCTGCATTAGTAACGTCCTGGACAGTCGTGTCGAGTCGTGCAGCTGCAGTAGCCTTTTCTTCTTCAGTTGTTGGGCGCCAGAACACGCGTTTGAGTCGTTTGAAGAAGCCAGGTCGTGGTGGTCCTAGGGGTGCTGGCGCTGCTGGAGGCGCTCTTGGTGATGCACCGGCAGGTGGTGCTTCTTCTTGTTCCGGCCTTTTTTTCCCGAGGAGTTGTGTCGCGAAATAGACAAGCATGATGATGAAAATGGCAGGGATAAGCAGGGAAATGAAGCCAAAGATGTTCCGCACCAACTCGAGATCTGTGGTTACGAGGTAGGCATCCATGATGATCCAAGCCAGGAAAAAGCCGAGGATCGCCGTGAGGATGCGGAACTTGCCTTTGAGGAGCTTGTCCAGGAGCCTAAAGAACACTGCTCCGAGAACGACGGCAGTCACGAGCGTGGTGAGCCAGAACCCGAAAAGCGTGTAGTCTGCCTGTCTGAGCGCAAAGGTCGCAGACAAGCCGAGGATGAC
>CAYYLN010000044.1:0-1715 GCA_964472615.1 uncultured Methanosarcinales archaeon | reverse complement strand
CCCCGGCCCCTTTCTTCTTTCTCGCCGAAGATCATGCCGCCAAGGGGGGCTAACAGGCTCGCGAGAAGGGTCGAGAGCGCAATGGCGTCAATGAGAAAACTGAACCCGGTATTGGTGTTGTACAGTTGGGGAACGTCTGGCAGGTAGCTGATAAATGGGATTCCCTCGAGCCCTGGTCGTACCATAGTCTGTCAACTCTTTTGGTCAATCATGCTTTGTTTTGTATATAAATATTGTGGCGATGTTAGAAGCGTCCCGAGACACGCCACAAGGTTTATAAAGAGAAACTACTTCACAGTGGTATTTGATAGGTATTGCAATGGCAGATTCTGCATCACAAGAAAATACTGGCGTAACGCGAGAATGGGAAAGCGCGAGTCCCTGGTATAATAAGGCACTCGTGA
This sequence comes from uncultured Methanosarcinales archaeon, assembly GCA_964472615.1. Classification (GTDB taxonomy): domain Archaea; phylum Nanobdellota; class Nanobdellia; order Woesearchaeales; family ARS49; genus JAWAAW01. The sequence continues at coordinate 1,311 of CAYYLN010000044.1, read as the reverse complement.
TAGGAAGCGCTGCAGCATTGTGTGTGTACGCAGCGAGCGCTGCAACACGACATTTGAATTACAACGCTCCAACGTCGAAGTCTTCAGATGTTCACATTATTGAACCGAGCGGCCTTGAAAAAAAGCTTGGTCCGCCTGGAAAAATAACAATAACTGACTAAGAGGAAAAATGCCATTTACGACAAAGGGAAAGATTATTTTGGGCGCTTGCACCGCAGCAGGACTGTATGTGCTTGTTCGTGGTATTCCTCGCACGGTAAGCGACCTTGGGTATCTTACGCAAGGCATTGGTCATGTTCTTTGGCATGGTGTTCAAGGAAAAGGAAAGGAGCCAGTGCAAGATTCAACTCTTGAGAGGAAAGTCAAGGAAGCAAAGTCTGGCGCTGTTGAGGTTACGGACTCTGGCATGGTAATTCGTGAACCAATACCATCTGAGCCAGAAATGAAGACCTTTACCTACAGTTGGGGCAATGGTCGAGAAATTAATCTGCTCGCACCAAAGCCTGCACTACCTTCAATGATACACCTTCGGTCCATATGGACTAGTCGTAATGATGATGAACTTGCAAAAAAAGGATTTCTTTTGATGGATGCTCTTGATGGACGTATGAATGGTGTGGTAACGCAAGAAAATGTTGAGAAAGTCTTGGGAGTGTTCTACTCCGAGAGCTTGCAGCCGTATGGTGGCGCTGATGAAATCAAGCGTCTTTATGACAAGGCTCAGGCTGAGCTGAGAAAGCTGCCGGTCACGGCCACGAAGTAATTTAAGGCATTCTTCTTTTTTAAAGTTTTAAGAAATGTTTAAATAGTAGTCAGTCGCCCAGAGTGGCTATGGCTGAATTCATGCTTATGCCACCCATTCTCGTGGGGCTGATTATCGGCATGTACGAGATTATTCTGTTGCATCGCGACGTGACCATTCCCACGCACCGGTTTGGCCATGGAATCCACGCAGTGGTGTTTGCAATCATTGCTGCATTCGCGACCATGAACACGCCTTGGGTGTTTGATTCGTTCACGTTCTTGCAAGGCATGCCGTACGTGACCCCGTTGGTCTTCCAGATTATCGTCGGACTGATTGCCGTGGTCAAGATCCATGGTGTGAGCGCTGCCATCAAGACCACGGTCGGCGGCATTTCTGTTGGGTTAAGAGAGACGTGGTTCCACAGCATTCTGATCGGCGCGTTGATCGTCGCTGCCCCGTACGTCTGGCCACTGATTGCACAGGTCTTGCCCGAGTGGGCGCAGTAAGTCATTCGTTGAATGCGAGAACATAGCCTGCGAGCGGTTGTTTGCCGGTTTGTTTAACGC
>CAYYLN010000043.1:6991-8178 GCA_964472615.1 uncultured Methanosarcinales archaeon | reverse complement strand
GTTGACGTTTTGTGCCATCATCGCCTCACTGCAAGTTTCACGAGCATCTTCAGCTTGCTCCATCAGTGACTGAACGGCTTCCTCGTTGTCGTGCCGCGCCTGCGTGCCTCGTAGCGGATAGGCATTTCCGCGATGCGAGCGCCCGCGCGTTTTCCTTTGATGAGCATCTCAAAGTCAGGCCAGTTATCCTCCTTGAGCTTGCCGCGGAGGAGATCGGTGTAAAATGCCTTGTAGCCGCACAGGGCATCAGTGAGTCGCTGGCGGATGACTGATGAAACGAGGAGCGCAAAAACGTATTTGTTGCCGAACCTGTTGAGTTGGGACATCGCACCATGCTCCATGGGTAGGATCATGCGTGTGCCGTTGACAAAATCTGCCCAGCCTTCAAAGATGGGGCGGACAATCGTTGGGATATCTGTGGGATTCATGTCCACGTCCTGGATGACCGTGACCCTTCCGCGCGCCTGCTTGAGCCCAAACGCGCACGCGTACCCTTTGCTGCGTGCCGGTGTATAGCCAATGACGCGGAGTCCTTTCTTTTTGATGGATTTGGCAATCCTCGACGTCTGGTCGGTACTGCCACCGTCAACAACAAGGATCTCGGTTGACCACGGCATTTCGGGAATGGCGAGGATGCACTCCTTGATGCTTGCTTCCTCATTATAGCACGGTATGAGAACTGTCAGATCAACCTGCTGTTTGGTCATTGTCGTCTTCTGTACACGTTTAACGCATGTTTAAAAAGCTTTGTGCACGCGGTTTCAGCATCTTTATAAATGATTCTTTTCTGTTTCAATCGATGCCCACGTGGAAGAACTATTTCGCGACACGCCTGAGACCTGATACGTCGCGTGATGTGGTCTGGTCCTCTATCGCGCGGTATTTGCAACGCTATGTCCCCTTGTCAGGAACTGTTCTTGACCTGGGTGCAGGATATTGCTCATTCATCAACAATATCCGTGCAAAGGAACGCCATGCTGTTGATATCTCTTCCCTGGTCAAACGCCATGCATCTCCAGGGGTCCGTACGTGGGTGCGGGCATGCGACGACTTGCGCGTTTTTCAACAGGGATCGGTTGATGTCGTGTTCGCAAGCAATCTGTTCGAGCACTTGAGCCGGGAAAGCCTCGACAAGACTATCCGAGAGATTTTTCGCGTGCTTAAAAAACGGGGAACGCTCATTCTTG
>CAYYLN010000043.1:5954-6958 GCA_964472615.1 uncultured Methanosarcinales archaeon | reverse complement strand
AATTTCCGCTACGCATACCGGGAGTATTTCGATGACTACACGCACCGGCTTATTTTCACGCATATCTCTCTCTGCGATCTTCTCGCATCACATGGCTTCCGCATCCAGCACTGCACGCCCCGTTTCTTGCCTTTTTCCATGCGCAGCAGACTGCCCAAATCCCACCTTCTTGTCTGGCTCTACCTGCACTCGCCAATCAAGCCTTTTGCATCCCAAATGCTTATTGTTGCATCAAAGCCGGGATAGAAATCATTGAAGAAAAGATTTATAAATCACTGCCAGCAGGGCTCATGGTATGTGGAAAGGACAACGCGTTTCCGTGGCCTGCACGACATACAAAGACAAAGGTTCGATCCGGCGCGTCATTGATGATTTCTTTGCGACCGGTGTCGTTGACGAGTTCATCGTTGCGAACAATAATGCAGAACCCGGCACTGAAGAGGAAGTGAGGAAGACCAAAGCTCGGATGGTGTATGAGCCTCGCCAAGGCTTGGGATGGGGCAACCGAAAAGCATTGCAAGAAGCTACGGGTGACATCATCGTCATGACTGAAGTTGATGGGACTTTTGTCGCACGCGACATTTTCAAGCTTCTGGAATATACTGATGATTTTGACGTTGTCTTTGGTACACGCACCATGCGGGCCATGATCTGGGACGGCGCGAACATGGGCTTGTTCCTGAAGTGGGGAAATTGGGCAATTGCAAAACTCGCTGAAGTCCTCTTTGGCACGACACAACTGAGTGATGTGGGTTGTAGCATGCGGCTGTATAAACGGCCAACGCTCAAGAAAATCCAGAAATATTTCACGGTCGGAGGATCGCATTTTCTGCCGGAGATGCTAGCGATCACCGCCCTTAAGAAAATCCCGTTTGTGGAGATCCCAGTTAATTATCGCGCGCGTGTTGGCGAAAGCCAGATTACCGGCGACTTCTGGAAGGCGCTCGTCCTAGGATTCCGCATGATCGGCCTGATCCTCAAATACCGGATCCGCGGCCTCCCGC
>CAYYLN010000043.1:0-5944 GCA_964472615.1 uncultured Methanosarcinales archaeon | reverse complement strand
CGATGATCACGACTCGCGCAGCCACGAAGGAGGAAGGTTCTTCAGAACCTCGATTTTCGAGAATTTCTGGCTTTGTCGGGCTCCGACGCGCCGTGCCCACTGGGCCATCTGACTGATTCCTGTCCTGAGATCGGTCATCGGATACTCTCCGAATACGCTCCTCACCTTGGTATGATCAGAATACACATGTTTCACTTCATTCCGTTCCTCGACATGCTCCACAGGATGCCCAGGGACGCACATCGCCTCGCACACTGTTGCCGCCAGATCATTGAGGGTATACGGGGTATCTGCACCGATATTGAACACTTGCCCACATACCTCTCGCACTTCTGGTGCACGCGCGATCACGGGAATGATGTCACGGACATAGCTGAACGCCCGAGTCTGTTTCCCGTCTCCGAAAATGGTCAGAGGCTTGCCTTGCATGATCCGATTCATGAAGATGCCGATGACATTGCGATATCGATCCCCGATATTCTGGAGATCGCCATAGACATTGTGTGGCCGGAAGATTACGTACTCCAGCCCGAACATCTCTTTCGATGCCTTCAACTCCTGCTCGATCGTGTACTTCGCGATGCCATAACTGTCTTCCGGGGCCGGCGTCAATTCTTCGGTCATGGGCACTTGTCCTTTGCCATAGACTGCAATGGATGATGTGAAAACAAAGCATTTGACATCCGTATTCACTGACGCATTGATAAGGTTCACGCTTCCCAGCACATTATTCGTGTAGTTGAAATGCTTGATGAATTGACTCAATCCCTCGGCAGCGTATGCCGCAAGATGATAGACATGGTCAAATTGCTCCCGGTGAAAAAGGTCGGTCATCGCCTCAAGATCGCACACTGACCCTTGGACGAATGTCGCCCGTGGATCAACATTATCCTTGAATCCTCCGCTCAGGTCATCAAGGGCCGTGACCGTGTGGCCACAATCCAGGAGCTCCCTGGTCAAGTGCGCGCCCATGAATCCTGCCCCTCCGGTAACCAAGACACGAGCCATTGTTCTTTTGCACCATACACCTCTTTAAAAAGTTGCGCATTCCTCATCCTGACGTCTGACTGGAGTATCGGAAGATTTTTAAAGCGTATTCCTGCGAGCCCAGGCGAGGGTAATGCGATGGACAGTCATGAAGGAGCCATGGAAGAAATAAAAGAACATTTTGAAGAACTCGCCCCACGCTACGATTGGTACAAAAAGCGGGCTTGGTATTATTATGATTGGCTCAAAAAAATCATCGCCTGGAACATCCCTGATGTCCGTCACCAACGTGTTCTCGAGCTCGGATGCGGCACTGGTGATGTGCTCGCATTCCTCAATCCCCAAGGAGGGCTTGGGATCGACATCAGCGAGAAGATGATCGCGATCGCGAAAAAAAAGCATGGTTCTCGGAGACAGCTTCGCTTTGCGGTCGGTGCCGGCGAGACGCTCAAGGTGAAAGGGAGGTTTGATGTGATCATCCTGCCTGATGTGATCGAACATCTTGCTGATGTTCACAAGACCTTTGAACAGCTCAGCGCGCTCGCGACCAATCAGACACGCATTCTGATCACCATGATCAATCCGCTGTGGGAGCCAATCCTCATGATGGGCGAGAAGCTTGGGAAAAAAATGCCTGAAGGCCCCCATAACCGAATTTCCTATCGCGCCTTAAAGAAACTTTGGCATTCACTAGGTTTCGAGGTAACCATGCACAAGTTTTATGTCGCCATCCCAGTTCACATCCCGTTCTTGAGCGAACCTGTGAATCGGATCTTTTACCGCCTTCCCCTTGTGCAACGTCTTGGGCTGATCGAGCTCATTGAGATCAAGAAACGATCACGCTGATTCTTTGCCTGCACACCGGTAGACCGAGCCCAACGTCACGCCCTTATCCGCAAAACTCTTCATCAGCGTGCAGGATGTGCGAAGATGCTTCCACACGACATTGTCCTCAGGAACGCGGGGAAAGTCAATAAACAAGACGGTTGGGTGTTGGGCGTCAATCTGTCTTGTCATTTGCTCGGTCAGCAAATGGAAGTCAAGGATGGTGATATCGCGGTAGCTTCCGCCATATTTTTCATGCGTGTAATACGTGATTCCTCTATTTCTGAAGACGTACAAGGGATCAGGGAACTTTTCCGCGTTTACATACGCAATCGCGTCCTTGGTGACAGCATTAATGCTTGGATGCGAGACTGAAAAAAGATGTTCTGACGTAAGCACAAGATTATTCGCAAGACCCACTGCGAGAAACGCTATCAAAAGCCAATGTCGCATCCCCGGCCTCACGAAAAAACGGGCAGCGAACACCAGCATGCTTATGATAAACGAAATGATGATGAATTGCGCGTTCAGGAAGAATCCGATGGGGCCAGAACTGCCAGTGATCGGCAACAGGAAATCCCACGAAAACGAACTGAGGCGATCCAAGAATGCCTGTTTGGGATAAAAATCAATCAGATCCCCTGGCAGGTTGTTCAAGACAAAAAAGACGATCGAGAACACGACAAAGACGACCGCGCCAAACGCCAGATGGTTCTTCCGTGGTTTGAGTTCGTCAAGCAGGGCACCGCCAATCATTGCCAGCGGCGGAATGAGGATTGCCAAATACTTGTCGATCGGCTTTGTCGGCTCAACATTGAGAATAAAATAGGCAAAGAGCACGATGACAATCCACGAGCATTCAAAAAGATATTTACGCCACCGCATCAGGCCTTCAATACCAAATCCCACCAACACCGGAGAGAGCCAGATGGTTGTCAGCAGGACTTGAATCAAGAGTAATGGAAGATTTGCCGGGTCCAGCAATTTCTCATAGACCGTCCAGAGGGTCTTATCTTTCGTATGTTGCAGCGTGTCTTCAAACGCATGGGTCTCTCCCCACCAGGATAGGAGCGGGAAGATGCTGAACACCACGATGCCAATAACACCAATCACGAACGCTGGCGGGAGCGCTTTTTTTATGCTCCGCTGATGGATGACGTCATACAGCACCAAGGCAGGAAGGATCAAGGCGCCGGTGAGCTTGGTGAGCACGCTGCACCCAAAGGCCATCCCTGCAATGACAAGCCAGCGCCGATTGCTTGTCAATCGGTACTTCAGGAACGCGTATGCCGTGAGCACGTAAAACAGCACAAGAAATGATGCGTCATTATCGATCTGAACCGAGGCATAAATGTGATAGGAACTTATCGCCATCAAGGCCGCAGCAAAGAGTCCTGCCCGCCTTGAGTGAATCATGCTCCCACACGCATACGTGAGGAGAATCACCAGAAGACCGACCATGATGCGGGATATGCGCAGCACGGTCGGTGTCAGGCCTGCGATAAAACTCGTTATCGTATCGATCCAGGGGACAAGCGGCGGCGCGCTTGCGTCCCCGGGCATCAAGAATGGGCCTCGATTTTCAACCGAGGGGAAAAAATAAGCATACTCGTCTCCCTCAAGAAGAAGTCCAAGACCGAATACTCGGATGCCGAGCGCAATGAGCAATACGATGAGCAGACAGCGACTCACTGGATTCTTGAGCACGTGCATTCTCCCCCATTAGCGATTTTTTCTGATGCACAACAAGTTTGTGAACTTCCTGTTTTCAGGAGTATACGTCTTGAGCAATGCGTTCGTATCAGCGTTCATTACTTGCTTTTTCCTTTCGTCCATGTGCAGAACAGTAAAACCGTGTTCTTGCAGCTGCGAGAGGTAGCTCTTGGGTTCAATACCGAATTGCGCAAGCCCCACAGGCCAGAACTCGGTGAGCAAAGTGAGCTTCTTGTTCTTATTGAGCAACCCCCTCATCCCTGCAATGGCTGCCCATTCTGCCCCTTGAATATCGATCTTGATGAAGTTGATTTTGTTCGGGAAATTCTTGAAATAGTCATCCAAGCGAATCGAATCCACTGCGATAGCCTCGCGGCCATCACCTGTATCATAGGTCCGGTGATCGCGCAAATGATATGGTGACTTGTAGAGCTTCACTGTCTCTGCCATATCACTGACTGCCTTGTTCACGAGAATGACGTTTTGACAGCCAGACTTTTTCACGTTCCTTTGCAACAAGGCAAAGTTACTGGGGTCAGGCTCAAACGCAAATACCTTCCCGCTGGTTCCTACCAGCCGCGCGAAGATCAATGTATAATACCCTGCTCCTGCCCCAATATCAACCACTGTATCCCCAGGCTTCACGCATTTCTTCACGATTCCGGTTTCAAAAGCATCGCTTATTCCTTTCAAAAGAAAGTATGTCCCCTCAAAAAAGAATGCCCATGCTGCGCGCACGACACGCAACCGCCCGATGCTAGAACGCATCAAACCCCTCGTGACCGTATCAAACACGGTGTTGATGAAGTTTTCGAGTGTTATCATCGTACATTCCGTACACGCAAAGTTTTTTAAAGCTTGTCCTTTGTTCTGAATCCGGGTGTATGCAGTGCCGCATTTCATCAAACAATGTACTCTCCGACTGAGACGGATAACCCGCGAACAATACATTTTTTTTGCTGCGGTCACGATTATCACGCTGGTCCCTCTTCTCGGACTCAACCAGATTCTCACCAATGACGAGGTCGCGTGGGTCCTCAGCGCTGTTGATGGGGAATTCTTCCCGGAAAAAGTATCACACCCGCCCCTTGCCACCTGGTTCCAGATCATTGCGCATCGCATTTTCGGAGACACGCCCATCACTTGGAGAATCACGCCTTTCCTGTTCGGAACTGCCACGCTTCTTTTGGCTCTTGTCCTTGGATGGAGAGCGCGCTGGCTTGTCTTGGTGCTGTTGGGGCTCAATCCTCTGCATGTTCTCGGCGCCTTACAGGTCGATATCGATGGTGGCGTGCTCGTGTTCTTTGCTCTCGCCACCCTGGCCTGCGCGTGGAAAGCTACGGAAACAAAACACGTGCACTGGTGGGTTCTCGCAGGAACCTGTTTTGGCTTCGCACTCCTTTCCAAGCTGCCCGCGCTGATGCTTCTTCCCACAGTCCTTCTGTACGTGCTCTGGAAAACACGATCTCTGTCAACCACACTCAAAAACGGCAGTATTTTTGCCGGCATCGGCATCCTTTTCTTGAGTATGTGGCCGCTTTTTGCGTGGCTGACCGGCCACTGGTCGCAATTCATCGAATCCGTGTATCATACGATCTGGGCATTCACGCGCGAAATGAGCCTCAGCGATTTCTTTGGAAGCGTCATGATCCAAATCCTTCTTGCGGCAGTCTGGATCGGACCGCTAGGATTTGGTCTTGCATACCTCAGAAAAAAACAATTGTCAGGTTTCCTGCCCCTCAACATCTTCTGGATCGCGATCACGCTCTTCTTTTACATCGTGATCAATCAAGACCCTGGACGTCCCTTGGAACGTTATCTTCATGCCATTGTTCCATCGCTGGCATTGATCGGCGCTTCGGTCTGGAACCGCGCCTCCAAAAAAGGCGTCGTTGCGACCGCAGCCGTCCTGAGCATCGTTTCCCTGCTCCTCTCAACCCTTCTTCCACGTACCATCATCCCTTTTTATCCCAAAATCGCATTCCTGAAGGAAGTGCTCTCAGGAAACATCCTTGTTGAATTACCGATCACGGGAAGTTCTGGACCTGTTGGCTTTGGCTTGGTAGCAGCAGCATTACTCGTGCTCTGGGGCGCTTCACTCGTCGCGTTCCTCATCGGCATGTGGACCAAGAAGCACTTCCTCATGGTTGGCACGACCATCGCGTACGGCGTAGTCATCCTTTCTGCATTTGTCGGCGGAATCGGACCTGATGTCAGCGACGTGAGTTGGCAGGCCATTGATGAGATCACCACAAACACCTACCCTGAGCCCTTGGTTGTTTTCAGGAATTTTGCATTCCTGCACTACACCGCAGGACGCTATCGGAATGTGTCGTTCTTGGATTACGAACACGAATCAAACGCGCAGAAAGTGGAGGCAATAACCGCAAAGGGAGGAACCTATGTCATCATTGATTTT
>CAYYLN010000042.1:2500-8190 GCA_964472615.1 uncultured Methanosarcinales archaeon | reverse complement strand
TTCAGGTTCCTGACGTCCTGCTGGTCAGTGAGGAAGCGCATGAATTCTGTCCAAAAGATGGGATAGCCGGGCGAGAACGGGAAGTCTGACGCTTTTTCAAGGATGCCATAATAGGCGTATTTGCCCTTGTTTTTGCGTCCGACGATGATCAAGGGTTTTTGTTCCACCGAGCTGACGGTGAGGACCGTTCTTTTGGGTGTGCCGCTGAAGTAATAATCGACACTGCCGAAATCGATGTTCTTGGTGAATTTGTTCAGCTGGTCGACCGTGATGAACCCGCCTTCTGCCCTGCCGCCAATGTCCATTGGCACAAGTCCCTTGTAGTCAATCTTGTCCGAGTCTTCCTGTCCTGCGACGACGACGCTCGCACCGTCCTCGACCTTCTTAGCGATATCCTCGAACGTGCCGGGCAGCACGTTGTCTTTGACGATGTGATCAATGATGTACACGTCAAACGGGGCTTTCGGGACAATAGGCGGTTCGGTAATCGTGAGGTCAATGTCGCCAGCCGCGAGCAGGGCATTCTTGAGGAAAATGCTGGCGTTGTTCGTGATCAGCAATGCTTTGGTCTTGGTACCGCTCGGGCTGCTGAGGGTGACCGTATTATCGACAGGAAAATCGTCCTGCACCTGCAGGGAGATCTTGGTCACGTCAGGAGGGGTCAGGATGGAGAAAGTCTCGATCGAGTGTGCGGCCATCGTGAGTTCCTTGGCGCCGTCGCCGATGGTGACACGGACCTTTTGCTGTGCGGGCTCGAAGTTCTTGACGTAGATCGTCGTGGTCGTGGGTTCGACAAGCAGGTCAACGATGCCGATGTTGCTGCGGCGCTCAGACAGGGCGGTGGTAATGAAATCCACGATGATACCCTTGCTTTCCACGACTGCCTTGGCAATGTGCGGGTCCTGGCCTGCGGTGTTGATGAAGTCGCTGAGGACAATGACCCTGCCTTCTTTACCCGCGAGGACTTCGCCTCCGAGGATGACTGCATCGCCGATCCTGCTTGCTGTGTCACGCGGTTGCAGGGCGTTGAGGTATTCGATCGTGTCAGGAACATCAGCATCCTGGATGCCGATCTGCCCCACATCCTTGGCGAGGATAATGGTATTCTTTGATCCGAGCAAGGAACGTGCTTTGTCGATGGCGATATCAAACCGTGTCTGACCGTTCTCCTTGACCTGTGAACTCGCAGAGACATCGATGACGATGACGGTATTCTCTGCGGTGATGTCATGGAAGTATTGGACGAACGGCTGTGCGAGGGTCGCTGCAAGCAGGAAGATGATGAGGAATTGGAGCAAGAAAAGCCAGTCCTTGAGGAATTGCCTGAGGAAGCTCGTGAGTTTCGTGGCGCCAGTGGACTTCAGGAAGAACATCAAGCTGGGAATGGTCATGAGCTTGGGCCTGGGCCGGATGAGATACAGCAGGATAAGCGGAATCAGGCTCAGGAATGCCAAGAGGCCGACACTATTCCCTATCTCGACGAGGGCCATATACATAAATGTATACTGGTATCCCTATTTAAGCGTTTCTGTGAGTCAGAACATGATTTTAGCAGTCGAGCTCGTACACGCGATCTTCGATGGAGAGTTGCTTGATACCCCATGCGCTTTGCGCGAGAACTTCCCGCGCTGCATCGTCCTTGGGCGTCACGCGGACATGGGCGCCTTCAGGGATGGCAAACCCGCGGTACTGCAGCGCCTCTCTGAGCGAGATCTGCGGGTGCTGGTAGCCCATCTCGTGCTGGTTATACACCAAGATGTGCCTGCCCTCACGTACTTCGAACGTGACTTGTTCGTATTGAGCTGTCTGTGTAGATAGTTGCATTGTCTTCACCGAGAGGAGAGGCAAAGGGGGTGTTTATAAAGTTTGTGAATGTCTCATCAGGAATTCTGGTGCGTTGCGAAACACCTATCTTGGTGTCATTAACAAATGACGAATCTACAAAGGTTTAAAAGTACCGTTCACGTAAAAGAGCGCATGTACGAACAAGAATTAAATGCATTTTCAAAGGCAAAAACACGATATTTGGTCATTGGTGCGATTGCCTTAGGTCTTCACGGATATCCTCGTGCAACAATGGATTTGGATATTTTTCCCGAATTGAAACCAGCAAATCTTGAGAAGATAATCCAGATCTGCAAGAGGCTTCATTACGTGCCTCGCGTTCCGGTCGACCCTCAAAGACTGAAAGATCCGAAAGCGAGAGAAGAGTGGGCAACAAAAAAGAACATGAAGGTATTCACCTACATTCAATCCCAAAATCCATTAAATACGATTGATATCATGATTTATCCACCCGTTAATTTTGACGATTGTTATAAACGCAAAGTAACCATTGCTTTGGGAAAAACAACAATTCATGTTGCTTCCATAGAAGATTTATTAAAGATGAAAAACATTGCAGATAGGGATAAGGATCAGGGAGATATTGCGATCCTTAAGCGCATGCTAGCGGAAAAACAAGATGACTAACTACCAAACCCCGCCCGGTTATGAAATTGATGAGCATATTGCACGTTTCAAAAATGTGCCTGCTGCGCGAATTCTGTACGATCTAGGCGCATTGCGTGATTTTTTGTACGAGAACATGACTCCGCAAGGGCGCAAATTCTTTGAAAAGAACCGCTTTGAAAAGGCAGTGGAAAGAGAATATAGAAAAGCGAGATAATTATTTCTTGACACCAAGATACGTCCCAGGCAACAGAAAGACCTTGTGCGTCTTGACCGCTTCTCCTCGCTCGAGCTTCATGAGTTCTTCAATACTGTGTTGCGCTTCTCCGAGCGCGACAAGTTCGTTCTTGAGCGTCATGATCGCAACATGCTGGCCTTGGGTGATGTCTGCATCGAGCTTGACAATGCCTGGCACTTTCAATGTCGCGCCATGGCAGATCGTGTCAACGGCAGAGTCCTGCACCCAGACTTTGGGCAAGTGTTCGACTCCTGCTTCCACCGGCTTGATGCATGCGCGGAGGAGTTTGTCATTGTTTTCGTTTTTCCAATACCAGTACGCGTCCTCAAGATCCTGGAGGGTGACGTAGTCTTCGTCAGCAAATGGGCCCGCTTTGGTGCGGTGGAGTTTTGCCATGTGCGCGCCGACTTTCAATGCAAGCCCGAGGTCGTGGCAGAGCTTCCTGATGTAAGTTCCTGCCTGGCAGCCGACCTTGAACAGGACGTCCTTGCCTTGGACTTCAAGGACATCGAAATAATACACTTCGCGCTGCCGGAGTTCGCGCTTGACCGCAGACCGCAAGGGCGGCAACTGCATGACCTTGCCGGTGAATTTCTTGATCGCTGCTTCGAGCTCTTTGGTCGGAACCTCATCGTGGAGGTGCATCACGCCGACGTATTCCTTGCCGGCAGTGAGCAGCATCTGGACGATTCTCGTGGCCCTGCCGAGTGCGATGGGCAGGACTCCGGTGACGCCGGGATCAAGCGTGCCTGAATGTCCTGCCTTGTCAATCTTCAGGATTTTTTGCACATAGTCCGAGACCATGTGGCTTGTCGGACCTGCAGGCTTGTTCAAGTTGATGATGCCATACTCGATAAGAACATCAGGAGGTCGTTTCTCAGGAAAGCACCCGACGTTCGGGTTCGTCTCTGCTTGTCGCTTGACGAGTATTTTGGCTCTGCGTTTTTCAAAAGGAAGGGCGTGCATGGCACGAGCCGTTGTACCGTGCTATTTAAACCTATTCAGAGAAATTACCGCAACACCGTATGGCACGTGAGACAAACGTGGGCTTGTTCTTTGTCTGACCATTCGGTCGTGAGACCGTAGTCGACCTTGTGCGCGCACCCTGGGCATTTGGGTTCCAGATAGGCAGTCGCATTAAAGAAATTAATAGGTTCCATGGGATTCACCACCTGGACGTGTTGCATGTGTCGGTCACCCTTGTACAGAATTTGTTCTGGAAGAAGCAATACGGAATCAAGTATAAATGTGTTTTTATATAAAACTTAAACCGTCTCCTCGGCGGATTCTTCCTCGCGCTCTTTCTTCTCAGGATGGCCCTTTTTCAATGAATATCTGCCGATCAGCCCACCCACGCCGTATGCGATGAGAAATAAGAACAAGGTCAGGATGTATTCGAGGATGTCAGTGGTCATCACGACCACGAGACCGGTCATGGCTGCGAGACCGATGATGCCACCGGTTCTAAATGCAGGAACGCCAAACGTCTTCATGAAATACACAATGGACGCGACCGTGAGCACAAGCATGACGATAAGCCTGATGCCCAAGCTGTTCGTGAGGAAGTTCAGGCCAAATGTCACGAGAGAAACGATCAGGGCAGTGCAGATGGACCAGCGAAACACGTCAGGCATAATTCTGGGAAGACAGCAGGGAGTTAAATAATTTACTGAATATTCGCGCAATCATTCAAACGAACCACGTGAGAAGGTGAAGTTTTATATTCTTCTCCGGGTTTACGTGCCGTCATGGTTTACAAATTGTCCATTGTGAAAGCTTCTGATTGCTCTTATTTGGTGAACCACTATCATAAAGCTCAAGACCAACGTTTTCCAGACTTTACTCACGCAGTCGATCGCGTTTGCATGTATGCAAGAAACGCACCTGATATACTGCAAGAAGAACCGGTACTAGTAGGGCTTTCGGATATCGAAGAAAGAATTATTCATGATGTCAGAGCATTGGCAATCAACCAAAGACTTTCTTCAAAGCCTTCTGTAAGAACAACAATTGATGTCAATCCCATCGAGGCTCACAGTCCTTATGACTCGCAGGATGCTGATTAAGTATTCTCCTTAAAACCCCTACCTTCTCGTACGGTCAGAAGAACTTGCTGAGGTTGCTTTGCGCTTTCTCGGTGAAGTAGTCATTGACGTCGATGCCGAAGACCGTGAAGATGCGTTCGACGCCGGGAAGGATCTGGTTGGAGATGTAATAGTCCGGGTCGTAGTCAGACTGGTTTGCTTCCTCCAGGAGCTTGACCTTATCGCGGATCCTGCCCTTGCCCTTGGTCACGACATACCGGATGAGCACTCCAGGGCCCACGGGCTGGCCGAGTTCTTGCATGCGTTGCGCTGCAGCCACGTGCGGGCCAGCGCTTTCGTACTCGCTGATGTCCTTGCTCAATTGCGTGTGGATGACGACTGCTTCAAGGGCGAACTTGTTCTGCTTGAGGTCATCGATGATGCCCTTGAGGAACTGCAACGCGTGCTCTGGCTTGCGTTCGGTCAGCAGGATCTCGAGCACTTTGCGCTGGGTGTCTCGTGCGATCGGGCTCCAGTTTCTGCGCACGGTTTCAAAACCGACGATTTTGAGTTGGCCTTTGGGATTGATGAGTGCATATTTCTTCTTGGCTCCTGCCTCAGAAGTCTTCACGGAGACGAAGAGGCCTGCAGGATAATATCCTTCGTAGTCGAGTTCCATGAGGCCGGGCAGGTCACGATTCACGCGCTCCACAAATGCTTTGGCGTCTTCGTGCGTCTTTCCTGAGAGTGTCAGGAAGATTGAGTCGGTGTCAGAATACACGACCTGGAATCCTTCCTTGCGTGCTTGTTCGATGACGTTCATGATGTACTGCCTGCCCCACGCAGTGGTGCTTTCTGCGCATTCGATGTTGTACCAGCGAGCGACTGAGAATCCAAGATAGCCGTAGAATGAATTTGCAAGGTCTTTCAGCGCTTGGCTGCGGGCAAGCACTAAGGGATCATTTTCCCCTTTTCTG
>CAYYLN010000042.1:0-2490 GCA_964472615.1 uncultured Methanosarcinales archaeon | reverse complement strand
TTGAGGATGTCTTTGATTCGTGCGCGGCGCATGATCAGGTCTTCGATGATGCTACTGACAAAACCCTTGCGTTTTTGGCAGTACCAGAATGTGCCTCGGTCAGTCTTGATCTGGGGCGCGTCAGGGCAGCACGTGCAGTTGCGTGTGCCTGGACTGATGTTGTGCGATGCGATGATGCTGGGATACAGGGAGCGGAAGTCAAAGACTGCGATATCCGCGTATAGTCCAGGGATTGGTTCGTGGACAAACCCGCCCTTGATCCGGTCGTGCATGCGTTTCGTCTGTTCGCGGTATGCGGGCTTGTTTGGCGCGATCTCGTTCAAAGCGAATGCTTGACGCAAGGCATACCATTCCACGAGCTGCGAGAAACCCATGCGGTTGACGTCAAACGGCAGTTGGCCGACGATCTTGACGAACTCGATGAGGTTGGGCAGTACGAGCTGCGCAAGCTCGTACGTGAGCAGCGCGTCCTGCAGGTTATAGGCAGCGAACTCGTTCAGGAGTTTCGCATCTGTTTGGTCCCATGCGGTCGCGAGCTTGTTGATGTCGATCGGATGCTTGCTTTTGCCCAAGAGCTCTCCGGCGACTGCATCGAGCGTCAGGACGTCGGTTTCCATGGTCTTGGCAAAAAGCTTCCTGATGATGCGCAAGACATCGATGTGCGCGATGCCGGTGATCTGTGCGGTCGTGTTCGCCCTGCCGGAGATACGGAGTTCACTGTAGTCCAGGCCGATGTCCAGCGGGATGCGGTTCTTGGTAGCTCGGACCCGGATGTAAGGGAGGTCAAAGCCGTCTGAATAATACCCGGTGATGAGGTCGGGCTTGTATTCCTCAACAAGTTCCTTGAAGCGGTCAAGCACGTCGGCTTCGCTCGGCAAGAATTCAACAAAAGGTTCTGCGTTCGGAACGCGTTTCCACGTGAGGACTTTCTTGAAGTCCTCACCGACCATCGCGATCTTCAGGATCGGGTGCTGGTCGGCCACGACATGCTTTCCGGCAGGATTATAGGTGTCGATGTCAATGGCCAGGACACGGGGCTTGGCGAGCGTGGTCTGTGCTGCTTGTTCGATGCGCTTGGCGCGAATGGCAGGCACGCGCAGGCGTTCCATGACAGGCTCGCCTTCTGCGGTGACGAGCGTGAAGGGCGTGATTCCCTTGTCGATAAAGTAGCGCCTGACAAAGAGGAGGTCATACTCATGCATCGCTTGGACTCCGGATAGTGCGCGCACGTCGTCCTTGAGCGCTGCGACTGCCTTGGGGATGTTCGTGAAGACCTTCAAGACCATGCGCGTCTGTTCAAGCACTCGTTTCTGCACAGGCTCGACACGGACGATGGCGTAGTGTTCGCCGTGCTGTTCTTTCCTGATGGCGAGCAGGCCCTTGGTCGGGTCTTCGCCTTCTTTGGGGATGACGTAGAAATACGGCTCGATGTGCGGGTCGATGATGCAGATCTGTTCGCCCGTGATGGTGCGGCCGAAGAGGTATACTTGCGCCTTGTTGTTCACGATCTTGTATGTGGCGTCCACTGGATAGAACTGCACCGTGACCATGAGGAATACGACGAGAAGTGGGTTTATAAAGGTTATTCAGACTTGAATACCGGTTGGATTGCTGAAAGGATGGCTTCAGCATCTTTTTCTGCATACAAAACACCCATGCGTTTGGCGCGCTCTTGTACTGTTACGTCAGAAGAGGACAGAATGACCTGCACATCTCTGAGCAAGCATTCTGCTTGTGCCTGCGCAATCCATTCAAGACCACTGCAGTGAAGCATGTGTTGGTCACTCACCACAACATCAGGGCGATAGCCATCGCGCAATCGTTGCAATGCCTCATTGCCATTGCTTGCGAATAGTACAATAACATCGCACGGCAATCGTCCGTTCTTTGTTTCGTTTCGAAGAACTCTCTTGATACTCTGATACTGCGTTGGTTCATCGTCCACAAACAACATGTTAAAAGACATACGTACAACAGAAGAAAGAGGGCTTGAGTTATAAATTTTGTGTGCTAAAATGAAACTACTTTTTCTCGGCTGGTGCTTCCTTGGGCTTGGGTTCGGGTATGGGCAAGGGCGTGGCGCCGGCCTTGGTCACTTTCAGATTGATCTGGGAGATCTTGGGATGGATGGTGTTGCCGCAGACGGTCTTCCTGACGCGCAGGCCTTTGGCGATCTTCTTGAGGCCAATGCCTTCAATGGCGAGGATGCGCTTCCTGCCGACGCCTGGGATGTCGTTGCGCATCGGGAATCCTGCATAATCAGAACCGCCGGTGATCTCAAATTCGTAACCGGTGAAACCCAGGGTTTCTCCTGCGATCTTGTCGCCGAGTTTCTTGCCGAGGAAGATCGTGGCATCGGGCTCTGCGACTTCCTTTTGCAGGCATTTCCCCTCCTTGGTTCCAATCACGATTTTCAAACTGACCATCCGCTCAAAAATCGAGCAGGTGTTTATAAACCATGCGGATTCATCAGCTGATGAGTTTCAAAGG
>CAYYLN010000041.1:4703-8265 GCA_964472615.1 uncultured Methanosarcinales archaeon | reverse complement strand
TGCGGCAAGCGTGCAGATGGCACGTGGGAATGGGCGCCCTTGGACGCGCCTGGCGAGATTCATGAGTTCTTCGGATGCTCAGGATGGGGTTCCCTTGTTTCTGATGGCGCCAAATTCTATGCGTGTGGCGGGACTCCGCCTTCTGGCACCACTGCATTCGGCCAATTCCAGAACGTGACTGCAGGTGCAGTGACGCATGATTATTATTGCATTTCCAAGCAGGCGTTTGAGTGTGGCGGGAAAAGCGCATTTTCTTCGGTGAACGCGCGTGATATAGGTGATGTGACGCCAGGAAGCGCTGCAGCAAATTGCCCGCAAGGGATTGTCGGGTACTGGAAGCTTGATGGCACCACTGATGATCTTGTCTGGGGCAATATAGGCAATCCTGTCGGCATTACGTTCGGTGGCGGCAAGGTCAACCAGGCTGCGGTCTTTGACGGTACTGGGCGTGTGGAGATCGCTGATAGCAATTTATTGGATGTCTCGAACGCGATCACGATCGAAGCATGGGTGTATCCCACGAGCACGACTGGAGCAAAAGTGATTGTCAACAAGGGCGATGCGTATGAACTGGTGATCGACAATGGCGTTCTCAAGGGTGCGCTCAAAATAGGCGGATCATGGGTTCTGCAAGGCACGGCAACACTTCCGGTTGATGCATGGTCGCATGTCGCGATGACGTACACTGCCCCGACCCTGTCGTTGTACATCAACGGCGTCAAGACCGACTTTGCAGTGAGCGGATCCATCGCGACCTCAAACTCTGGCTTGTTCATCGGTGATCGTTCAACTGCAGCATCCTATCCGAGTCCTGCCGCGTTCAGCGGCACGATTGATGAGGTTGCCGTGTATGAAGGCGTGCTGACGCCTGTGCAGGTCGCTGCGCATGCAAGCGATTCTGCATCGTACTGTCCGCCTCCAGTCGCGCCAACAGACATCTATTATTGCGCGTCTGATGGCGATTGGACTACCGACTTGGACACCAAAGACAGTGAGTCCTGCGATAAAGCAGGAATAAAAGCCGGCGTGAGATTTGTAGGAACAGGTACCCACTGCTGCAGTGAAGCGGATGATGCAGCAGAGTACTACAATGATCCTTTGGGCATCATGCCGTCCATGAGCAGCATCATTGTCGGGAATGATAGTGCTGAGGTGAGTGGCGAAAACGTGACGCTTGACCAGCATAATGCATGGGTGAAATTCCACGGTCCTGCGCGTTTGTTTGTTGATACGTGGTCTGAGCAGCAAACGCCGACAGGAAACGTGATTTGGGAGCTCATCCAAGGGAGATCGATTGATGTTCCTGCAGGACAGGACAGGTATTTCGTGAATGTCGAGCCATCAAGCCCGATTCCTTCAAACATTTCTTCGTGCACGCTCCGCAAGACCAGCATTCGTGTCAAGGGCACGCCTGGCGCTGGTGGCTGCTGGAACAAGCAGTATGTTGAGTCAGGGCAGTTCAGCGTTCCGGGCCGCGTCATCAATTATCGCGGCAAGTTCTATGGGTGCCGGTTGACTGATCCAGCCCTGAAGGAATTGAAGGATACGCATGTAAAACCACCCAATGATGATGTCTTGATTAACAACAGCATCCAGCCGTGCGGACACGTGCTTGAAAATGCACAGCCAACAGGAATACCACACGCCGTGTGCCAGCCAAATGGGGAATGGAAGTTCACGAGCGAGCTTATCGGAACAATCAACAAGAGCATTGTGTGGACGCCGCCCAACATGACCGGCATTGCTCCGTCAGGTTGTTGCAAGGACGACCAGTGTTGGAATGGGACAAAGTGCCAATCACTCAGTTCCTATTATCGGATTGGAGATCAAGGGTTTGTGTGTAAGATCTAAAAAGAGGGTGTTATGAAATTGCGTTGGACACTATGGGTATTTCTCGCACTCGCCATGGTACCATTGGTTATTGCGCAGAATGCAGCATGGCAGTCAGTACCGGTGCGGTATTCGTGGGATTTTGGCATGAGCCATTTCTGCATCGAGAATTCCCAGTGCTTATTACACGTGCAGGGCAATCCTGCCCATGATGGTCTTACTGACCGCTGGTTCACGCAGACGAATCCCACGCAATGGCCCAAATGCGTCAACAACACGCAATTCATCCTTGATTACCAGTGCGAGAATGGCAACTGGACAACGCGCACCAAGGCGCTTGCAGTGCAATTGCTCGCGTATGCCGACGCTGACCCGAATTCGGCAACGAATTTCACCTTGTTCTGCGACTCGTACAAGCGCGTGCTGAATCAGTACAAGTATGAGTTGCCAACCGGTCTGGTTGAGCAGTATCTTGGGCAGTCCTGCACGATCTCGAATAAACCCGTGCCCTGCGTGAACAGCCTGTGCGTGCTCAAAACGCCAATGGTTGTTGCAGTGGGTGACACGCTCAATGCGCCAGTCAATGACGCCTCGAAATCATTCCTGACTGCGCTTGAGAAGAGTTCGACGATCTGCAACAGCGTGAGCAGCACCAGCACGAATTTCCTGCAATGCGGCAGTGAGCCGGTCTGGTACAATCCTGCAGTACAGAGTGTCGTGTATCTCCCGACAGGCACATTGAGCGCGCCAAGCAGCGGCACGGTTGAGAAAATCTCTGTGCCGATGGCCAGCATGAGTTCGTACGTCATGTCCGTACTCCACAATCCTGCGAATCCGGCATTGAACTTCGGTTATTTTCCAAAGACGCGATTGTTCAACCATCTCTATGCGGCGCAGAATGGCAACCGCGCGATTTTCGGTTTCCTCGAGACCGGTATTTTCCAGGACGGGCCTCCGCCAATGGATTACATCGGCGTGCGTTACGCCGGCATCACTCTCGGCACAAATCCCTGCCTGAATCTCATCAAGAAATACGATGACAAGGCGTTCTGCGAGAACCAGACCGGGACAGGATTCAATGTGATTGCGCGCCACCGCCCTGGTCAGGGCGCGAGCCCGATCGTGGACGTCTGGCCTGCGCTGACAGGAAAGTTGAGACCATGAAACGAGCACAATTGACACTGATGATCATCACCGGAATCGTCTTTGTGATAGCAGTGGGCATGGTCATCTGGCTGGGGGGAAAGACTGCGCAGCGCAGGATTGCTCCTGAGGCAGAACAGCAGCGCTTGCGCCAAGTGGCAGTCCAGCCGGTCAAGGATTACATCCAGTCCTGTCTTGATCTGACCACGAGTGATGCGCTGGAATTGCTGGGCAAGCAAGGCTTGGTGCTCTACAAGAGCCAGGGCGGTCTCACCGATGATGTGGTTTCCTGGAATGAAGGCAGCACGCACGTGGTCTATGACCGATTAAGCGTGAGTTATGTCATTCTTCCACCGTCAGGTGCCGCAGGCCAGATATCCTCGACTCCTCCGATGTATCCGTTCCGCACGTTCCCCTACCTTTTCACGAGCATCAGTGACGGTACTGGCGAGATTGTCAAGGCGCAGTTCAGCGGGTATTATGGTACGCCCCGGTTCCCGCCATTGCTCAAGCCCGGCGAAAATTCCATTCAGGAGCAGGTTGAGTCGTACATTGCGTATAACCTGCCGCGCTGTACTGATTGGCAGTC
>CAYYLN010000041.1:0-4693 GCA_964472615.1 uncultured Methanosarcinales archaeon | reverse complement strand
CAGTCTTTTGAACCGCAGGGGTTGGAAATCGTGGCTGATGTTCCGAACGTGACGATGATCCTTGCAGAAAACCGCACGCAGATCGAGACCGAGGAGTTCTTCACGATCCTGGCGGCCTGGAACGTGAACATCACGGACAAGACGACCCGAGGCGCCACCACGATTGGTGAATTCTCCTTGAGTTATCCCGTGCATCTCTCAAAATTTTACTTGTTCGTGCAGGGGGTGGTGAACAGCGACGTGAGCGATATCTCCTTTGACCCGCGTACTGCCACGACCCAGGCGACGCCGGTGACGGTTGTGGAAAACGTGTTCACCAATCCTGACAAGAGCGGTGATGATATCATTATCGTGCAGGACACAAAGTCATTCCTGCGTGGCAAGCCATTGGAATTCAGGCTGTTGCGCAAGAATCGCCTGCCGGCATTGTTCTGGATCAACCAGACTGATCTGGACAAATATAAGTTCTATCCTGCGCTGGGAAACTGTGCCAATCTGGAGAGTTTGTTCCTCTCCGGAAACGAGCTGGTGATCAAGCCTGGTGAGCCTGGTGAATGGCACGCGACCCTTTCTGCGCTGGATCCTGATGAGGACAAGATCACCTTCATGACCTGTCCCCAAGCACCCGCGAAAATAGATGTCTTGTATGCTGGTGTTGATTTCAAGCCTGATATCATCGCGTCTGACGTGGGAGAAGGAGCGTGCGGTCTCGAAGAGACGTCAAAAGACTGGCAGCAAGTGATCATCCACACGACTGATTGTCCGCCACCATGAGAAAACTGCTCGTGTTCGGGGCATTGGCCTTCCTCATCTACGCAACATTCTCTGCGCTTCCCACAGCAGCCGTGCTCGGTTGTTGTTGTGATCCAATCGTGTACAATGGTACTGCCATCGACAGTTCCTTATGCCCTTCGACATATAATTTCACCAGCTTGCCTAGCGATTTTCCTGCGACCACGTGTGATACTGAGTGCAATGCGACGTTCAATCCTGCATTCGCGCCACCACCGTCTACTGCTGACTGTAGTTCGCCTGCGTACAAGCCTGCTCCGGGCGGGCTTTCCCTTAAGCCGGTGAAAGGGCAGAAGTTTTTGACGCTGTCATTCCTGCTTCCCTGCCCTACGTATTCGGTGAACATCTCGCGATGTACTGGTGCCGGCTGCACGAATTTTGCAACCGTGGACATGATCGCACCAACAACAGTGTATACCGATACTGATCCGACATTGCGCTGGAATACGACCTATACGTACAAGCTCGTTGCCACGTACATTGTGTCTGGCAACTCAAACCCTGCGACCATTGCGGGCAGTCCTGGTGACATCGAATGCTGGTATCAGGGCTCTGCGCCATTCTGCATCTCGTCATTCTATTACGAACTCTTCGCGCAATACCTGAAAGCGTACGGATACGCGACCACTCCTGCGTCAGCATTCGCAACGAATTTTGCGTCTGCAGTCGCATCGGCATTTGCCGGAAGGACCAATAATGGCTGGTATTGCAATGATGTCAATCTGCTCGGCACGACTGCGGTGAGCTGCTCTGAGGATCAGGTGTGCGTTGCTGACGAGACTGGTCCGCAATGTATCACGCCTTCAATCTGTGGCAGCACAAGTCTCTTTGGCATATATTCCTCGGTCGCGTCCTGCGAGGCATTGCCGTATTGCTTCTTTGACCGCTCATGGACGTCCATTGATGTCTGCTTTGGGTGTAATCCGCGCATGGCGTGCGCAGATTACCGCACCTGTGGCGCGTGCGAGCGCGACCATTGCAGCGCATGCGATTGCGAATGGCATGATGTCTTCGCTGACATCGGCATCGGCGCGTGCGTGGACAAGCGGTTCTCGAACTGTCCCTGGTGTGTCAAGACCGCGACTCGGGGTATGGAGAACAATGAGTCGTATAATGAGGTCTTTGACCGCTGCACCGAAGCAAAATCAAATGCCTTGACCGTGCCGGGCTTCTCGTGCGTGTTTAACAAGGATACGCAGGAAGGACTGGGTTGCGATGCGACCGCCTGCATTGATTACTCGACTGCTGGCTGCGTTTCGCCGCCTGCAGGAATCACGTTGAATCCTGACAATTCGCTCGCGACCATGAGCGGTGATGCGTGCGGCATCAGAGTGTGTCAGGTGATGGGTGCTGCAGGCTGTGCGAAGAATCGTGACGGGAATGAGGTTACTGATTGTGCTCTCACCGCGCCTGACCGTAGGGCCTGCGAGCTTGATTATTTCTCGCCCAACACCAGTCTCGTGGCCAGCACGTATGTGCTTGGCAGGATGGATTGGTTGCGCGTACGGATGCTGGACAAGTCAAATGCGAGCCATATCGGCGAGTACCGGGAAGGCAAGCCAGGGTATCTTTTGAAGGTCTGTGTGGTGAATGAAGAAGAGCCGTGCACTGATGTCTCCACATTTGTTGAAACCAATCTGCCGTTGCTGAACTTCAATGATTTGAGCCTGCAGGCAGGGAAGACCGTGCTCGCAACCTTGGTCGTGGGAGAGAACACGCTCAAGTATTATGGCATCGACCCTCGCAGCAATCCTGAAGTCGTCAAGGAGATGACGATCATTGGCTGCGATGTCTGCCAAGGGCCCAAAGCACTAGAGATCGTGGTGGCGCCGAGCAAGAAGCTCAATAACGTGTACTACACCATCTCGAACCTGCCAGTCATTACGGTGTCATTCAATGAGCCAGCGACCATGACGTCTGCGATGCTGACGAGCGGCAGCATGGTGATTCCCGTGACGACCACGCCAAGCAGCGGCGCGAATCATGATTTCAGCGTTGTCCCGCTGAATACCTTGCCTGATGGCACGTACACGTTCACGTTCAACGCCAAGGACAGCAATGGTTTGCTGATGGACGTGCCTGGTTCAGCAATGATTGTAGTGGATACCACGCCAGGCATGGTCACGATCCTGCCGCCCGATGGCACGGTGCTCAATGTCACGACCGCGACGATCTCATTTATCTTTACTGAGCCATTGAGCGTGCTCAACGCGTCGCTCGAGAACGAGATATGGGTCAGCAAGTACGCGACCAAGCGGGTGAAGACTGACTTGCTGCCATTGCTCACGAGCAGCGACAACACCACCTATACCGCAACCGTGACCGGCTTGACTGGCGGCAAGAAGAATCTCGCTGTTCATGCTGAGGACTTTGCAGGCAATCCGACCATCGGCAAGTCGAGCTTCTGGGTGAATACCGGGCCGTTGCAGATGCGGATGCGTGAGCCGACCTGGGGTGTAAGCGCCACGTACACGTTTGATGTCATTATTGACACGACGAGCGTCGCGGATTGCAGGTACTTGTACAACACGCCAACTGCGCCGCCGCCGAATGCGTTTGACTTTATGTCGTCATTCCCTGTGACGAATGGAGTGACGCATACGATTCCGGGCTTCAGCCAGATCCTGCCTGGCGATCTGAGCAAGCACAAACTCCACGTCTATTGCAAGCTGGGCACAAATACCTCTGTTGAGACCTTTGAGGTGCGCGTGGACCCCACGCCGCCTGTCATCAAGTCTGCGTATGCGCAGCCTGCGGTCATTGTGGAACGCCGCGTGCCTGGTCAGGATATTTTCACGACCTTCCTCAAGGTGCAGACTGATGATGAGGGATTCTGCAAGTACAGCACGCAGAATGTGCCGTTCATCCTGATGGAGGGATTGTTCTCAGGATTTGATGAGATCCCGAAGAAATCACATGACGGAGAAGTGAACGTGAGTGAGGAGAACAAGACATACACGTACTACGTCGCGTGCAAGAACACTGCTGAGAAGCCCTCAGCGACCGTGCCGGTCACGTTCAGCGTTGACGTGAGCGTGCCGTTCTCTGCGACAAGCCTCACGCCGCCGTACTCCAACAGCACAGAATTCAGTCTGCGGGTAGAAACGAATAAGCGTTCCTTCTGTTATGTGGGCGAGGTCCCTGAGGCGATCATCACGTGCATGGGTGCATGCGAGTATGGTTATGCGCACACGCATCCGGTTGAAACGAATGAATCAGGGAATAAGACGTGGTATGTGCAATGCAGCACAGGCGCGAGCGCTGAGGTTGCATCACTGACCATTCCTGTGATCGTGGACACGACTCCGCCAGTGATGAAGTACGTGAATGACAGCTCAAATCTGCCGAATGATCAAGAGTATTCGTATTTCCTTGATCGCTTGCAGGTGGCATTCCTCGGAGCAGAGAATGAGACTGTGATCAATCAGTACTATTACCGTGTCTTGGCATTCTTCTCGAATGTGACTGTGAAGGACTGGACGCTCAGCACAGACCTGAACGGAACGCCATTCTGGGCAGTGCCATTGAATCTTACAGACGGCAACAAGTACCGCTTCGAGGTCTATGCGGTGAACATTGTGGGAATGCAAAGCGCATCCAAGGCAAGTGATGGTGTGACGATCGATGTGGAGAAGTTGCCTGCGACCTGCCTGAACGGCATGAAGGATGTTGAGGAAAGCGATCTTGATTGCGGCGCCCAATGTCCTGGCTGCGTTGATGGGTCATTGTGTGGCGCGAACACAGACTGTTTGGCAGGATTCTGCAACGATGGCATCTGCGCGGTCTCGGCCTGCGATGATCTGGTGAAGAACAGCAATGAGACTGACGTGGATTGCGGCGGAGGGTTCTGTCTGCCGTGCGCGATGAGCAAGACGTGCATCCAGAACAGTGATTGCGTTAC
>CAYYLN010000040.1:0-8351 GCA_964472615.1 uncultured Methanosarcinales archaeon | reverse complement strand
ATTGGTATTATCAAACGCGAGTCCTGCGAGAAAAATGACGAGCAATGGGCCCAGGATGACAATCAGCGATGAAGCCCGCGCGCGGACAAGCAACTTAAGATTTTTCTGTACCAAAACCAACACATTCTCTAATCCTCGGCGTACGCGCTCAGTGAAGGGGGTGGCTTTCATCGCGGATCAACGACTCGAATACCTCTGCAATCGAAGGACGATCAACCTGTACATGCAGGACCGCATCGTGGCTCTGTGCAACGGCACTGAGCAGTTTCTGCAGCGCAATATGCGGTCGCGGCGTCTGAACAACAAACAGGCCTGCTTTTTCTGATGAACGAACAAAAAGCAACGGATTTCTCTTGCAGAAAGACGTGAGTCTTGCATAGGTACCGGTCTTTGTCTTGAGGAAAATCTCGTAATATTTCGAATAAATATCACGCAATTGCGCAGTTGTGCCCACTTCGGTGATGCGCTGATTGCGCAAAATCGCAATCGTGCTGCAGTATTGCTCGATTTCTGAAACAAGATGCGATGCGACCATGACCGTGGTGCCTTGCTTGTTGATCTGCCGAATCAACTCCCAGATCTGATTCCGAATGATTGGGTCAAGATCGGCAGTGGGTTCGTCCAAAATGAGGATCGCTGGTTCGTGCACGAGTGCGCACGCAATATCCAAGCGTTTCTGCATGCCACCTGAGAGATTCTGTGCAAGCGTGTGCTGCGCCTTTTCCAAACCAACAAGCCTGAGCAAACGATCACATTGGACAATCCGCTTTGATAACGGGATGTGATACAGCGCAGCAAAATGCTCAACATTCTCACGCACGGTTAGTTTACCATAAAACGATGGGATCTGGGCAGCAAAACCAAACATCGTCTTGACTAGATCGCGCTGTTTGAACACCGATACATCGGTCTTGTCAGGCAATTGAACAAGGACATCGCCTGCATCAGGCTCAATAAATCCCACAACAAGGTTCAGCAAGGTCGTTTTGCCGACACCGCTCAAACCGATGATGCCGAACAGCGCACCTGGAGGGATCTCCACGCTCACATGGTCAAGCACGATATTCGTGCCAAAGCGCTTGCTCACGCCACGCAACCGCACCAAGCCTGGCAGGATCTGTTCTTGGACTTCGCCCAGGTATTCATCAATCATCTCCTGTGACCAGCCTGCCTTGAGAAGAAGTGTTTCCAGATCTTTTCGCTGCGCTCCGCGAGCCAGAGCATCCTGAATATGTCGTCGCAGAGCTTGCGCTGCTTCCATGCGCCAATCGGAGCACCCCCATTTTAAAAGCTCATGCGACTCCTCGATGATAGTGACATATCAACATATCGAGTGAAAAAAGAGAAACGTATTTATAGCCGATCCATTACGTCTATGAACAGTTGTAATGGATCGGCTAATAGCAAATCCAGCCTAAAAAGTTCCATTATTTGCTGGATTTGCTATAAATCACGTTTCATTGGTCAGGGTCATGCACTGCGAGCTCTGCGGAAAGGATAGGGAATTGTTCACTGCTATCGTTGAAGGAACCCAGCTGCACGTCTGTGCAGGTTGCGGCCGCTTCGGCAAAGTGCTGAGCCGCACACAACCATCCACACTACGGAAGTCCGCACCGGTAAAGCAAGAACCGGTGATGATTGAACAGACTGTCGGCGATTATGCCCAGCGCATCCGCGCCGCACGGGAACGGCACGGCATGACCCAAGAAGAGTTCGCGAAACGCATCATGGTCAAAGAATCCTTGGTCCATAAGATGGAGACCAGCCAGTTCGAGCCTCCCCTTGACCTTGCGCGCAAACTCGAAAAACTCTTGCGCATCACCCTCGTGGAGATTCGCGAAGAATCGACCGTCCAAACGACGAAAGAGAAATCACCGCCTGCAGGACTCACGATCGGAGATATCCTCAAATTCAAACCTTAATGCGTGAAGATCGCATACCAGCACGTTCCTGATTGCGCAAAGAACACTTGCTTGAAATGCTCATTGAGCAATGAACGCATACGCTGCAATTCTTCGACACACCCTGCATCATCAGGCGCACAGATGATGCCGCCGCCGCAATTATCGAGGAACACGGCACTGATGCGTTGTTCGTTCTCGGCCAAATACGTATTAAAATCAATAGCCGTGCCGTATTCATACAGAGGATAATAGATCTTCTGCACCGGAGCATCGGTATACCCGCTGATGATGGGGTTGCTGCTCCAGACCTCGCCGGTCACGGTCTTTCCTTCAATCCAGTGAGCATACTGCTCAGCCGCAAGATCACGCGTGCGCGATTCATTGCCGTGATAGAACACCATGCCGTGAAAGACAGAAACGCCGATGACAATCAACACGACAACAGGCCACACATTATCCTTGAGTTCCTTCCTGCGTTCAAGCCAACTGATGATGAGCGCGATACCATGCCCAGTGAACAGCACGATGAATGGCAGAAAGAGCATGAGATACCGGTAGTCCCTGCAGTGCAATTGCAGAACATACGCTGCAGGAATCATCACTGCAAGAACAGGAAGCACATACGCCCGTTTCCATCTCCACATCACCGCACCGAGACCAACGAGCGCAGCCACGTTCAGCCAATTATCAACAACAATCCAGACCAGATACTGCCACCACGGCTTGAAACGAAGCACATTGCAGCCAAGCACGTTCAGGATGCTTTCACGGGCGTCGAACAACGGACCCAACGCAGTCCCATACATTGCGTGATTGAACACAAGGTATGCAGCAGTGGGAATGGCAAAACCAAAACCCAACGGCACAAGCATCTTCCATTGTTTCCGTGCAACAAGCGTGAGAGCAAGCACTGCAATGAATATCCCTGCAGGGAACTTCATCAGGAACGCGAGGCTCACGAACAGGCCAGCAATGAACGGTCTGTCGTAGACAAATGCCACCAGTGCTGCAAGTACCAGCGTCACCGCAGGCAGTTCTGTGTATTCGTGAAAACTGAGATAGAAGGCGATCGCGCTGAACGCCCAGACGATACTCGCGAGCACGGCGGTGCGCTGCGAGAACAATCTCCTGCCGAGAACGTACACCAACCCGATCGAGACCAGTGAGAGCAAGAACTCAAGGATGCGCGCGAACCAGACCATATTCAGCTTCAGCCACCATGCCGCGCCGAGCACCGCTGGCCAGAGCACAGGCCGGATGTGTTCCCACAGGCCTGCGCTTCCGCCAGACCAGATATATTTCGCCATGCCCATGTACACGCCTGAGTCCCACCAGAGCTCATGGTAATCAAAGAGGAACAACAGGCGTACAAGCGCTGCGACGATGACAACAGTGCAGAGCAACCAATGCTGTTGCACGCGCTTCAACACGCTCATGCGACAAACCTCGGATTGGGATCATCAAACGATGTCTGCGACGGGAACTCTCTCATGAGCAGATAACCGTACGGATAGGACGTGGAATGGAACAGGATGGCGCGGTGCTTGGGCGAGGCAAGCAGCCATTGCTTGAGGAAATGGTAATCGTTGAAATTGAAGACACGCGCAGCGATGACATTCGCGCGCAGCTGCTCAGCTTTCTTGACAACCCGTTGCATCTGATTGAAATCATCGATCTGCACATACGCGACCTTGAGCTCGGGAACCACATCCTGAAGCGCAGAGAAATAGTTCGCCGGCGTTTGATAGTACCAAAGCGCGTACGGCCAATTAGTGCCGTTCATCACCACCATCTGTTCCTTGACCGATAGCTCGACAGGCTGGTCGCCGATGACCGTGCGTTCGCCCACGCGCGTGATCGGCGGGCTTCCCACCAGGCGCAGGCGATGACCAAGCGCGAGATACGTATACTTGTCCGGGAAGCACGCGACCGGAATGCCGTGCTCGCTCAGATATTTTGCCGCCTTGACCTTGCCCGGATGGTCGCAGTCGCTCAGCACCATGTCCGCCTTTTTCCTGATTGCCTTCTCAACCAGCATATTCACTCCGTGCGTGTCCATCAGCACCGCAAGGTCGTCGCGCAAAAAGCGCGTGGTTGGGTAACGTATCTTGTCTAATGGGACCTCAAAACGGAATACTCCTTGGTCGTCTGACGCAAACCAACGGTCACGGAGACGTGCCGCAAGCGTTCCATATGCGACGATGGGTTCGATGCCTGCATCGACGAGTTCTTTCATCCGGCTGCCCTCATGCCAGCCGATGTCTGCGCGGAGCTCTGACTCATTGTACCACATGCGCTCAGAGAACGTTGTGAGTATTTGGCTACCGAACAGGTCTTGCTCAATCTGCAGGCCCAGCCAGTCACGTTTCACGCGGTCTGCCTGCGTGAGCACATGGTCACCTGGAGCGAGCTCGATCGCGGTCGACCCAATGACCACTGATGAGATATTCTGCACGCGGACAAGCGCAGGCTCGATTTCAGCCGTATCAAATTTAAGATTCATCTTCCGAGAGAACGCAAGGCTCTCGATGACGCGTGCCCGCGAGGTGGCGTTCAGCTGTTTCCAGCGCCAGGCAGCTTCGAGGAGGAATGCCTTCTTGTTCCTGCCACAATCGATTGACGCGATGGTTTCATACAGCAATGCCTGCTTTTTTTTATTTTTTGTCTGAGGAATGGCGAAGTCATACCACGGAAGGCTATTGCAGATGACCGTGTCGTTTTGCGTGATGCGCCCAAAGATGAGCAGCAGGTCTGCGCGAGCATACGCAGAGAGATTATCGTTGAGCATCGCGGACAGGTTTGTGACAAATGAGAGCACATCGCGTCCTGCGGCATCAAGCACATACCGGAAGTCATGCACTTTGCCAAACGGATCTGCCCGCTTGAGCAAGTTCCTGATAGTCGCATTGAGCATTTCGGTGGAAACCAAGCCTTCCTTCCTTTCGCTGTCAATAATGATGGTTGGAGCGCGCGTGACATTGTAGCGTGCCACAAGCAATTGGACCAAAGGTTCATCACGGTACTCCTTATCCAGCGAGAGCACCACAACTTCCTTCTCATAGTCCTTGCTCATATCTGCGAGAATGAATCCCTGTCGCTCACTCTCATCATCATCGATTTCGTAAAAGAAAATGATGGGAATGTAAGGATGGTTGCATTCCTTGTTCAACTGCTCAATGAGCGCGAGAAAACGGAGTTCTAACAAGAAATATTTCCGTTTCAGGAAGTCGTAATCCTTCTTTTTGAAGAAGCTGAACGCGCTATAGCTGCCCAAATCTGCACCGACCTGCCGGATCTCCTCCTTCAATTGTGCGATGCGGGTATTCATTGCCTCGCATCGGTTTCCGCCAAAGGAATCGGTAAACTCTTGTTCCACGAGGTACGCAGTCGTGTCCAGCTCGTGCTGCGACATGACGTCAGCAATGGTATCGATACGAAGAAAATCGAGGCCGTAATTCAACAAAATACCCAAGGCAAAGATGAGCACCGTCAACAGCAGACTGCTCACAATGATTCCCGGGCGCACCATCACTCATCCTCACGCACCAGCGCCGCAAGCTCATCATACGACGTCAGTCCCTCCCGAACCATATCAAAATTCACCACAACCGCAGGCGTCTCCTTGATCTCGTAATATTGCTCAAGAAACTGTAATTCCTGCGAATAATTGTACTCGATTGCAAAAACCTTTACATCGAAATCCGCGACCAATTTGTCTAACACATCACCTTGCTCTTGCGACTGTGGATCATGTTGGTCGTAATAGAATAATGCTACAGGAATATGTACCGCGCAATCCTGTCGCAAGCGGTGATAGAGCGTATAGGTCTTGATCTGCATGAGATGGAACTTGCGTTTCAGGAAATCATAGTTTGAGGTTCCGAGGTCCTGTTTCGCAGTCTCTGATCCAAGCAGCTTGCCGAGCTTCCAGAGCTCGTCAGAAAGCACTGCAAGCCTGAGCTGCGCCAAGTCACAATTCTTTTCCAATCCTGCGAGCAAGTCCTGCTCGATCAAATAGGACTCGGTCGTGAGCTCGCTCTGCTTAATGAATCGGTTCACTTCCGAGAGCTCAGGATTGCTCACGCTCCTTCCCACGATAATACCAACGGCGAATACGATGATCAGCAGCAAGATCATCGACAAAAAGAATTGCCTCTTTACCATTTTCTCCGCGCGCGCAATGCCTCCTGCATCAAGGCAGAGACCCAGTGGACCGTTGTCACGTATGGAGCGACCATGAAGTAGAGCCACACATGATGAAGATGCTTCACCAGACGTTCCTCCATTTGCTGGTGCGCGAGATAGATGAGATACATACCGAGGACCATACCGGTAACGATTGGCAAGGTTACTTGCATATTCTGCCCCAATAACAGTTCCTTCATGCTTGGGAAATCAAGAACGTGATTAAAGAAATAGCCCTTGATCGTCAGGCTCCGGTGGAGCATTTCAAAGAGGTCATTGAGGCTACCATAACTCACGAGCAGCACGGTCAACAGCAACAGCACCACGCTGAGTACGTTGACCGGCAGCTGGAACATGCCTAAGAGGCCATGTGACTGTTTGAAAAACAAGTGACGATACCTCATGTGGTTGACCACAAAACCACGATACCAGCGAATGCGCTGGCGCCAGAGCGTAACCCAATCCTGCGGGGCGCGCATATAGGTGATTGAGCGTGATTCCATCTGCACATCATACCCTCGTGCCTTGAGCCGTAATGCGATCTCCAAGTCCTCAGTCAGCCCTGCCTCAGCAAATCCACCAACCTTTCTCAGAATGGCGG
The DNA here is from genome assembly GCA_964472615.1 of uncultured Methanosarcinales archaeon. Classification (GTDB taxonomy): domain Archaea; phylum Nanobdellota; class Nanobdellia; order Woesearchaeales; family ARS49; genus JAWAAW01. The sequence goes on along the minus strand of CAYYLN010000040.1, from coordinate 1,661 downwards.
TGTTGAAGATGGAGAATGCACCACCGGGGGCGACAAAAAGCGTGCTCATGTTCGACCAGAGTCGCCGGATGAAATTGCTGAGAATGTATTCCACGCGTTGCAGTCGCTCATAGAGATTCTTGGGCTCATCAACCTTCACTTGACTGATAACTGCACCGACACGATTGCTCGTAAAATGGGACACGAGATAACGGAGCGAATCAGGATGCGCGCGGGTCTCGGCATCAAGACATGCGAACAATTCACCGGTCGCCTGGGCGAGCGCAGTGTTCACTGCTGCAGCCTTGCCGCGATTCTTCTCGTGCCGGAGCACGAGGATTTCATAATCATGATGCTGCTGTTGCAAACGCTTGGCCTGCGCATACGTGCCATCCTGGGATCCGTCATCGATGATGATTATTTGGAGAAGCTCACGTGGATACTGCAGTTGGACGATCGAATGCAGAGTCTTGGCCAGGTGGGATGCCCCATTATAACAGGGCAATGCGATGGTCACCCGCGGCAGCCTCTTGGACTGCACAGTCTTGCGCGGCTCGAGCACTAGGACATTCAACCACACCAGCGTAATCCACAAGCTGATGAATGAGACAACCCATAAGACATGCTGAATCATTGGGATTCTTCGGGCGGCTGTACCGCCCAAATCTCGACGGAAGATGAGCGATAAACGTTTTTAAAGGTTTCGATGTTGCGCAACAGGAACAGTAGGTCCTGTTCGGGGAGGTCCCAAACCAATCCTTCGCGCATCTCCCTCGTGATGACCACTGCACCGATGCGGTTCTTGTACAACAATGGACGCAGACGGGTGATGTCTTGCGCGTGCCAAATTGCTTGAGCGGTACTCCAACGTTCATTCGCCCCCGGTGTCGTCGTAAGCCACCCATCAAGATACATTTGCTTTCCTGACCAATATGCAAACCAAAATCCATCTTGAGGATGCGTCAGGAACACTGTTTGCGGAGGAAGAATATCACGCACTGCACGAGCAGCATCCTGTACATCCGTGCTTGGCTGGCCTTGCGCGAGTGCCATCGCATGCGCGAGCGTTGAAAACAAAAGACCACACACGAGCACGAACAACGTCAATAATCGAATGTCATCAAACGACCACTTCATCGTTGCAAAGAACGCGATCGCATACCCTGCAAACAATGCCACCAAAACGTGCGCAATGACCAGTGCAGAGGGAAGCAGCAGCGCGGCGGCAAGCACCACACTCGTCAGAATCATCGTAGCGTAATACCGCTTCTTCAGATGCCATTGTAGAATTACTCCGATGATCGCCAACAACCATGCAAACAGACTCAGTCCGCTGCCGCTGAAATCGCTCACTGCCAAAACAACGGGCATCGGTTTCATGACCGCAACGGCTTCGGTCTGCAGGAATGCAGGAATCGCGATGGTCACGAACACCATGGATGCGATGATACTCGCGCCCACCACAGCCTGCGGAAGACGACGCATGGTCCTGAGCACCAAGGGAAGCGCGATTGCTACGAGCGCAGGAATCATGCCCAGCGTCGCAAGCAACCCTGCGAGCACCCACACGATTCCACACCACACCCACGACTTCTGATTCTCGATGCAGATGACAAAGAGATAGAACAGTACGAGGAATAACTCCAGAGCACGAGGGGTTGCCTGGGTGAAGACGTCGACAA
>CAYYLN010000039.1:7968-8747 GCA_964472615.1 uncultured Methanosarcinales archaeon | reverse complement strand
CACAAACAACGTTCCCAACCTTACTCCGCTCTTGATTGAAAAAGAATCAGGAGCGCTCTCCCTGAGAAATATGAGTCTTGTTGCTCCCGGTGCTCTCAACAAGAGCATGTTTGTGGAAAAACAGTCGCTGTACGTTTGCATCAAGGATACGGCCAATGCAACAATCTCGAGCTTCCACGAGAATTGTTCAGGTACCAATGAATACGTCGTGAGATGCAATAGCACATTCCAATTTGGCTATTTTTGTGACGTGCTGGGCACCAGCGGCAGCGAATTGCGCATTCGCAATGTATCAAACACATCGGTCAAAAGCCTTCCTTTCCAGCTTGCTACATCACAACTCGCGGAAGGCGCAAACTTTACTATTAATATTACCGGACAAGACTTTGGAAACATCTCAAACGTCACACTAGACATCCACCCGGATATCGTCAGGCACTCATTTGCAATACGTAATACTACGTTCCTCAACGTGACGGTTGCCGTTCGTTATAATGCAACTCTGGGGTCATTTAATATCACGCTGTGGAATAACACCGTGCCGTATCGCATCCATGAAGATGTTTTGCAACTCGTAACCATACTCAATGTGACTGATGCATTGATCACGCCAATCATTACTGATGCTGAACAGGATACGCTTTTCAATATCTCCTTTATCCTTGGAACCGGGGTTAATCTGAACAGGCTTAACTCGACAATTGCGAATATTACCATCAACAATAGCAATACGCTTATCGTGATTAACCAAACCAACTTGACAGTAAGTACCTTGCTCA
>CAYYLN010000039.1:0-7958 GCA_964472615.1 uncultured Methanosarcinales archaeon | reverse complement strand
GCTCAACACAAGCATTTTTGCCGGGCACCGAACATTCTTTGCGCGGCTGCCACGCGGTGGGGCATACACGGTTCAAGTCACGGGAAACCTGACACAACTCAGCCCTCCCTGCATAGCCAATTGTGTGAAAAACGCAACAAATGAATCATTGCGCAGACTGATCTTTGCAGGAGAAGACGCTTCATTTGGTTGCGCATCTGCTGTACTTACTGACGCAAACCAAACCGCAAGCATAAGCACCATCAACTTTACTTCTGAGGCAGCAGCACTTATTGGCTCATTACGCGCAACATCCAGCTGCAGTGTCGGCGACACGATCCTTTTCGGAACGGTCATTGGCGGCGTATCAGGTTTGCCCATTGCAAGAACCAATGAAATATCCTACCCGAACTGCAATAACCTGCTTGGCACACCCGTATCTGCAGAATTTACTGGAGACTTCTTACGTGGCGCACTGACCCTTACTGCAGCATCTTCGCTCGGCAAGCCATTCAGAATAGAATACGAGAGTTGCACGATTACCGCATCCATCTCTCGGCTTCCTGCGCCAACAGTTGCCAAGAGCGGGGGCAGGCAGGCACTTGATTTTGCATGCAGAAAGAACGTGAAGAACGAGCACGGCGTCCAATTCTATGGCATCAAGGCAGGACTCAGTGACTGGCAGGCCTGCACTGAGAATACGTACTGGCAGCTCTTTGCAGGCAGGAACACCACAATCGCACGCTTTATCATGCAGGCATACAGCAAATGTTGTTTGGCACGAAATCGTCGATAAGCTGGACAAGTGGTCTCGAATGTGCAGGCAAATTCGAAACCTTTATATAGACCCTTTCGGTAGGTATCTCAAGATAAAAATTCTGCATACGTGATTTTTGATGACAGACGCAAAGGATTTGCAAGTCAAAACCGGAACAACGACCATCTGTATCCTGTGCAAGGATGGTGTTGTTCTTGCTGCAGACCGCAGGGCAAGTGGTGGCGGGATGGTCCTCCACAAGAGGGCGCAGAAGATTCAGCCGATCACTGATTCCATTGCAGTCACGACCGCGGGGAATGTCTCAGATGTCCAACTGATGGTCAAGCTTGCAAAAGCAGAGATCAAGCTCAAGGACGTGCAGGCATACCGCACCACCACCGTGCGCGAAGCCGCAAGTTTGGTTGCCGGAATGCTCTACAGCACCTTCCGCAGGCCGAGCATGGTCTGGAGCATCGCCTCATTGATGATGGGTGGCAAGGACGCAGAAGGATTCCACGGCTGGGAATTGAGCCCGGATGGAAGCATGATGGAAATCAGGGATTATGCTGCTGACGGTTCAGGCATGGTCTTCGCGCTGGGTGTGCTGGAGACATTGTATCGCAAGAATTTGACCATTGATGAGGGCGTCAAGCTCGCGGTCAAGGCAGTCAATGCTGCCCTGCAGCGCGATACGGCATCAGGCAATGGTATCGATGTCGTGACCATCACGGATAAGGGTATGCAAACAGTGCTCGAGAAGGAGCTCGAAATTAGGATTGAATAAAGGCCAGATTAATTACTTCTTGGCCACAATTTATAGGTGACGCTTATGGCAGATATCATTAAGGAAATCCTCAAGATGTTGCCGGAAGGCAAGGTCTCTGATGCGGTATTTGAAGGAGCAAATATTGTGCTCTACACGAAGGACAAGAAGTTCTTCCTCGACGACGAAGGTGTCATCCGCGCCGCGGTGAACGAGTTCAAGAAGCGCATCGAGCTCCGCCCTGACCCCAGCATCACCGAGGATCAGGAAAAGGCAGAGAAGGACATTCGCAAGATTCTGCCTGAGGAATCAGGCATCACGAACATCGTCTTCGAGCCGCAGCGCTCGCTGGTGACCATTGAAGCAGAAAAACCAGGGCTCGCCATCGGCAAACAAGGCGGGCTCTTGCGGGAGATCCGTGGGAAATGCTTCTGGGTGCCGATCATCCGCAGGACTCCTGCCATCCGCTCGGTCCTGATCGAGAACATTCGCGCAGTCCTGTTCCAGAACTCAGACTATCGCAGGAAATTCTTGGACAAGGTCGGCCACCGCATCTATGACGGCTGGATCCGGGAGAAGAAGAATGAGTGGGTGCGTGTCACGTTCCTCGGCGGAGCACGGCAGGTGGGCAGGAGCTGCATCTTCCTGCAGACGCCGGAGTCGCGTATCCTGCTCGACTGCGGTATCAATGTTGCCTCTGACCAAGAACCCTACCCGTACTTGGACGCTCCTGAATTTCACCTGAACGAGCTTGATGCAGTCATCATTACGCACTCGCACCTCGACCACTCGGGATTCGTGCCGTACCTGTTCAAGTACGGCTATCGCGGGCCGGTGTACTGTACGGCTCCGACGCGTGACGTCATGTCCTTGCTGTGCCTTGACTATGTCAAGCTGATGAAAGCAGAGAACCGCGACCCGTTGTATGATACGGATGACATCAAGGAGATGGTCAAGCACGTTGTCACGCTTGACTTCGAGGAGGTCACGGACATCACCCCTGATGTGCGCATCACCATGTACAATTCCGGCCACATCCTTGGCGCAGCCATGATTCATCTGAATATCGGAAACGGCCTGCACAATTTACTCTACACTGGCGACATGAAGTTTGGCAAGACGCCGCTCTTGGAGCCTGCTGTCACGCAATTCCCGCGCCTTGAAACGGTCATCATCGAGAGCACGTACGGAGGCAAGACCAACGTGATGGGCTCACCGACAGAACAAGATGAACTGCTCAAGAACATCATCAGGGAGACCGTGAAGCGTGGCGGGAAAGTGCTGATGCCGGTGCTTGGTTCTGGCCGTGCCCAGGACGTCATGGTCATCATCGAGGAAATGGTCAAGAAAGGAGAACTTGAACCCATTCCGGTCTATATCGACGGCATGGTCTGGGACATCACCGCAATTCATACTGCGTATCCGGAATTTCTCAACCGCATCTTGCGGAAGTCGATCTTTCACAAGGACGAGAACCCGTTCTTGAATCCGATCTTCAAGCGTATCGGCTCGCAAAAGGAGCGCCAGCAGCTCTTGGAAGAGCATGGCCCGTGCGTCATCCTTGCGACGTCAGGCATGATGGTTGGAGGCCCGAGTGTTGAGTACTTCAAGAATCTGGCTGACAACCCGAAGAACAGCATTGTGTTCTCCTGTTACCAGCCTGAAGGCGCGCTGGGCTATCGCATCTTGCACGGCGAGAAGGAATTCATTTTCAATGATGCTGGCAAGCATCTGGTCGTGCCGGTGAAGATGGAGGTCTGCCGTGTCGAGATCTCAGACCACTCTGACCGGAAGCAGCTCATGAACTTCGTGTTCAAGGCCACGCCCCGGCCGAAGAAAGTCATTGTCAACCACGGCGAAAACAGCAGGATCCTCGATCTCGCATCGAGCATTCACAAGCTGGGCAGGATGGAGACAGTCGCGCCAAGAAATCTGGAGAGTATCCGGCTGAAGTAATAGAAAAGTTTTAATACAATCCGAGTATGGTCTGACCATGGCAAAATTGCGTGTCTTTCTTCAGGAGCCACAAGGAAATGCGAGATTGCGAGTAGGTGATGTATGTACATTCCGGATCAGCGTCACTGCATCAGCAGTTCCTGAAGGTGTTGCTGAAATAAGATTTGACGAGGCGTTCTTTGTTCTCGTCGATTCCGTAAAGCAGATTGTTCTTCCTGCAGGATCGTATCAGAAAGATGTCACATGGTATGTCAAACCACTCGTTCCGATTAAAGAAACCACGATTTCTGCGCTTGTTGCTGCAGGAATTGCGCAAGCCACAAACGCGGTCATCACAATTATCCCATGAATACGCGAAAATACGAGCAAGCGGGCGTGAAGCACCTGGGAAAGGCAAAACCTGCAGAAAGCATTGTTGCTGCGCTGCGGCACACATTTGCAAATCGCAAAGGTAAAGTGGGTGAGGTTCTGCTCGATTTTGGGCCATACGCGAACGTCATAAAAATCGACGAAAACACAGGAATCGCAGTAAAAACCGACGGAGTGGGTACGAAAGTGCTTATTGCCGAACTCATGAATACGTACGATACAATCGGCATCGATTGCGTTGCGATGAATGTGAATGACCTCATCTGCATCGGTGCAGAGCCACTTGCCATGCTTGATTACATCGCGGTTGAGAATGCAGACTCTGCACGTTTTGCTGAAATCAGCAAAGGATTGCAAGAAGGTGCGCGCCAAGCACGCATTACTATTCCGGGTGGTGAAGTCGCCCAGATCAAGGACATGATTAAAGGGGTGTGGCCCGGGACAGGGACGGATCTCGTTGGTGCATCAGTGGGGATTGTTCATCCTCTGCGAATTATCACCGGCCAGGATGTACGGCCTGGCGATGTTCTCATCGGATTCAAGAGCAGTGGTCTGCACAGCAATGGATATACGCTTGCTCGCAAGATTTTATTGGAAGAGGGGAAGCTTCGTATTGAACAACGAATCCCTGAGCTTGGTAAAAGGCTGGGCGAGGAACTCCTCACGCCAACCAAGATCTATGTTCCAGAATTCATCGCTTTGCGTGATGCCGGCATCCGCCTGAAGGCATTGTTCCACTTTACCGGCGGCGGTTTGCTCAACCTCCAGCGTATTGCAGCTCCGGTTGGTTTCCGCATCCGTCGTTGGCCTCAACCGCAACCGATATTCTCGCTGATCCAGAACACCGGCCATCTCTCTGATGAAGAGATGTTCTCCACGTTCAATATGGGAATCGGCTTTGGCGTCGTCGTCCCCCGTGAAGATCAGGAAAAGGTACTCGCCATTGCACAAAGACTCAAAAGCGATGCGATCGTTCTTGGTGAATGCGTTCACGATCCTGCAAAAAAAATCATTCATGAACCGATGGGTCTTGTTGGGGAACAGGAAAAGCTGCTGAAGGCATCAGGTGAAACAATCCAAGGAAACGGCGCCAACAAGCAGGACCGCATCGAGACAGTCGCGCCAAGAAATCTGGAGAGTATTCGGCTGAAATGAATTATATTTATTAATTATACCGAAAGATTTATAAATTATACATTCTTCTTGGGCATTATGATCAAAGCACACACCAAAGCATGGGGAAATTCCATAGGCATTGTTATCCCGCGCGAGATTGTGCGAGAATTGCACATCCGCCCCCACGAGGAAATTGTCATTGATATCAAGCGGAAATCTGGCACAGTACTGAAGGAGTTGTTTGGCACATTTCACTGGAAGAAGCCAATCCGTGAGACGCTGCGCGAGGCACGGCGCGAGATGGAGAGCAAATTCTGAATAGCATGAAATGTCTCGACACATACGCGCTTATGGCCATCGCGAATGGCGACCCCGCGTTCGCGAAGTACATCACTGAGGATTTCGTAATTCCCGACACGACGCTTGCAGAGTTCCACTGGGTACTCTTGCGGGATTTCTCAGAACAGCTCGCGAAGGAATGGAGTGAGAAACTCGCTCCGTATAGCAAGCCGGCAGACCGCGAATTACTGCTCGCAGCAACTCGCTTTCGTTTCCGGTACCGGAAGAAGAACCTTTCTTTTTTTGATGCGGTCGGCTACGTCTTTTCCCAACGCCGCCGGTGCGCGTTCGTCACCGGAGACGAGGCATTCAGGGAATTGCCAGGCGTTGAGTTCCTGAAAGAAGAAACCCCTCGAAGAACGAAAGCGCACCGAAAGGATTATTTTGGTGCATTTCCTAGACTGAAACCCTTCAACAAGAAGGAAGACCGTTTTGACTTCGACACTGAGGACGATTAAGATATAGCAAATTCAGCAAATAATGGATTTTTTAGGCTGGATTTGCTATTAGCCGATCCATTACAAATGTTCATAGACTTAATGGATCGGCTATACCATTATTTCTCGCATAGTTCTTTTCAAAATACGGAGGTGAATTCTATGCAAAAATTAATTGTCTGCAACGGCAAAGTCTGGGAAAAGGCAGAGCTTCATTTGAAGTCTGCCATTCCGCACTTTAGCCGCTACAACGTGGCGAAGCAGATCGCGCTTGACCTGCTCATTGAGTTGGTCAGGTAATCGGAAAACTTAAATATGTTCTGAGAATAATTGCCTTCAATGAAAGCGTTTGTTTCTGTGTTTCTCATGCTATTGCTCGCTGCGTGCGCTACACAACCGGTCGTGCACAACCTGAACCCGCAAGAAGTCAAAGACCTCCTTGACCAGAAGGAGGCAAAGGGATTGTTCGTGCTCAACGTGCACACGCCGTATGAGGGTGAGCTCGAGAAGACTGATGCTTTCATCGAGGACTGGGAGGACATTGCAGCACACATTGACCAATTGCCAAGCGACAAGAACCAGCCGCTGCTCGTGTATTGCCGTTCAGGCAGGATGAGCACGTCTGCGGTCGAGCAGCTGAAGTCGCTCGGCTACACGAATATCCATCACTTGGATGGCGGCATGCGGGCGTATCAGGAATCAGGATTGCCTGGGCTGCGCAAGTACACTGGCAGCTGATCAGAATCTCGGAATGTCGCACGCATACCTGCAGGCATCGTAGAACTTTTGGCATGCTCTGAGGGCGGCTGTTTTCTCAGCATCGCAGACGGTCGGTTCTGCAGTGCATGCTGCGTGTGTACGGTGTGCTTTTTCTGCGCAATAATCCCCTTCTGCACGGCAGTCCTGCAGGCATTCAGTCCTTTTTCCTTGTGAAAGGACAGTTGCAGTGAGCGCAACCACCAGAACGATGCTGATGATGGCAAGGGTGTATTTCATTTCAGCCACCGCGTGATGCGGTCCCTGACCCAACCCTTGACCTTTTCCTTGAGTTCTCGTTGTTCTTTCGCGGTCTCAAGCAGGGATTCTTCTCGGAACGTGAGCGTCTCAGTATGTTCATCAATATGCAATTGGAGCGCTACTGTAAAACCAATGAGGGTGATGACATCTGATTTAGTGGTTTGAAGCATTACAGGCGTGAATGCAAATGCGCGCAGGAGACCGATCGCGTGGTTGTCAGGGATGTGTAGGATGGCGAATTCCGCAGTCCGCTTTGGATGCTCCCGGATGCCGTGGAACTCAATCGTGATAAATTCGCGATTCAATTCATCCGCTGCCTCGGTAAGTACTGTCCGCAGGCGTCCTTCGAGATCGATGCGTTCCTCTTGTTTTGCGGGTACGCGTAAGGTTGTTGGCATGCAGAAACGGTTCGTGTTCGAGTATAAAAACATTACTTCTCAAGCTCAAGCGATATATTTTTATACACCACCATCGGCTCTCCGGGCTATGGGGAATAACGCGAATCCGTTCAAGAACGCGATTAAGAACCTTGAGGCCGCGAACAAGTATGCCAAGGTTCCTCCTGCGATTTTTGAGAAGATCAAGAAGCCAGAGCACATCCACCAATTTGACATCTCTGCAAATGGCAAGAAGTACAAGGGCTATCGTGTCCAGCACAATTCTGCCCGAGGACCATACAAAGGAGGCATTCGGTATCACCCACAAGTTAATCTTAATGAAGTCAAGGCATTGGCGACATGGATGTCATTGAAGTGCGCGGTCGCAGACATCCCGTACGGTGGCGGTAAGGGCGGAGTCGCATGGGACCCGAAGCCGGCTTCTGCAAAGGAAAAAGAAGCAGTGAGCCGCGGTTGGGCAAAAGCAATGGCGCCACACATCGGCCCGTGGAAGGACGTGCCGGCGCCAGACGTCAATACTGATGGCCAGACCATGGCGTGGATTTTGGACGAATACGAGAAGATCACAGGCAATCATGCTCCTGCAACCATCACGGGCAAGCCGATTGAGCTTGGTGGTTCGTTGGGCCGCGACAAAGCAACGTCCCAAGGTGGGTTTTTTGTCTTGCGCGAAGCGCTGAAGGCAAACAAGCTCAAGCCGGGCACGGTTGCTATCCAAGGTTTGGGCAACGTAGGCGGATGGCTTGCTGAAATCCTGCACAAGGAAAAATTCAAGATTGTGGCAGTCTCTGACTCGCGCAGCGGAATTTACCATGAACAAGGCCTTG
>CAYYLN010000038.1:0-8935 GCA_964472615.1 uncultured Methanosarcinales archaeon | reverse complement strand
CTTGGCGATCTCATCGGGAGGAAGAACGATCTTCTCGACGCCGTGTTCGGTGATGTATGTTTTTGCACGAGCAAACCAGGAAACAATCGTCCGGAGTTGTTCGGGGGTGATTGTGCTCCAAAAATAGGTGTACACCGGGTGTAATGGGATACCCAATGTCGTGAGCGCAATTGCCTCGTGCGCGGTTGGTGTTGTGGTGAGGGGCTGGGTGTTGGATGCGTTGATGGGTTCTGGAGCGCTCTGCGTTTGCGCTGCTGCGCGTGCGATGTCCAAACCGGTAAGCGCTTTCTCGAGTTCTTGCGCCCACCATTCCGGGCAGTAGCCAGCAGGAACCAGTGGGTGAGCGCGATTGAAGAAATCACCGTACGGAACCAGCAGGTCGCCGAAGTAGAGTATTTCCTGGACGTGCGGAAGCGCTGCTTTTGCCTGTGCGCTGGTCTGAAGCTGGAGCACTGACCCGTCGGCGAGCTTAACAATCGGTCCGTCGATGGTGTCGCAGGCGGTTACGGCCGTGCCTTTGCTCGGGCGTTCGTGCTTGAGCTGTGTTCCGGTCGCGATGTAATTCAGGGAGATAACCATGGTCGCGGGATGCACGGCGCAGGAAGAATAGCCCGTGGTGCGGCTGCGCCCGTAGCGAAGCCTGAAACCGCCAGTGCGCAAGGGGTGCGCGAAGATAGGACGTCCTGCCACAAGGTCATGGATGTAGGAATAGTCAGGACTGATTTTTGCGGTGCTGGTGCTTGTCGTCTGTTTGGACTCGCCTTGGGCTTTTGCTTTCTTCTGGATCGTGAGATATTCTTCGAGGAAGTCCCAGTTCTCGAGCCCGAAGTCCTTGCCCCACATGCTGAGTTGTTTCCAGAGCTTGGGTGCCTTGAGCGGGATGCATTCAGTCATCATCAGGCAGAAGCCGCTGCGGATGAGGTTGGTAGGAATCCTCGGAAGGTCTTTGTAGTTGGAGACTTCAAATTTTTCTGAGGGCTCGCCTGCGACTTCCACGGGCAGGTGCTTCATCAGGAACTCGACCTCGTCGTACGTAGGAAAATATTGGCGCGGCGCGACGCGTTCGCGATAGTCGATCATCTCGGTATACGTGCGCTTGATCTCGAGCTCTTGCGCATCATAGTCTGCATAACCGAAGAGCTTGCGTACCGCGTCCGCGAGCAAAAGCACCACTGCTGCTGCGGTGCCGCCGGCGTTCCTGATGGGGCCTGCGATGTTGACTGAGGCATATTCGCCTGCGCCGTCCATGCGTTTCTTGAGATCGAGGCTTACGAAGCCGTCCAGGGGTGAGGAAACCGTGCCGAGAGTGATGTATGCGAGTCCTGCCCGGATGCCCATCTCCATGGATTCTTTTCGGTCTTTGAACGTGCAGAATTTCTGCTGGGCGATTTCGCGGGCGATGCTGATGGCGACGCGCCAGTCCAGGGCACCATGCTGTTTTTCGAGCTCGATGATGCGTTCCGCGACCCCTGAGCCGATGATCTGGGGTGTGAGGACGGAGATGAGTCCGACAACGCGCTCGGCCATGTTCGAGGCGAGCTTGATCTCGACGACCTTGTCGGGATCATGCCCCTTGGCGCGCGCCTGTTGTGCGAGCGCGTGCTCGCGGTTGACTTCGTCCTGGATGGCTGCGAAATAGCGCTGGAGGGCAGGACTGGCGTGCATGTCGCCGACCTTTGATTGGCGAGCATGCTCGGAAATGCTTGCATTCGTCTTGTTGGGTTTAAGCATTTCCGACATCAGAACCTCAAGGTCTTGACCGTGCGGTTGTGGAGATTGATAATCGGAACATGTCCGGGGTCAGGCTCGTGGCCCATCTTTTCTTGGAAGGGTGTCTTTGCCTGGAAGCAGCTTCCGGAGACGATGGTGACGCCACGATAGCTCGCGGCGTTGCTTTTATGAATGTGCCCTCCGATGAAAATGTCAGGCACGTGTTCAAGCACGAGCGGGTCCTTTTCCGGATCAGGAATGTAGAGTGTCGAGGAGTGGGCTGGTGCGAGATGTCGGCGCTGCAGGAGGAACCGCATGATGAGTGGTGTCCTGTCCGAGATGTTCTTCCCTGAGTTCTTGATGCTCGGCACGATCTCGCCGTAGTCGTCAAAGCTGTAGCCGTGATAGAGGAGGACATCGAAGCCGGGAAAATGCTCTGAGGCATGAATGTTGATCATGCAGGGGTTGGTGAGCAAGATGGCGTTTGGTAGATCGTACATCGCCCGCGCGTAGAGCGGTGAGAGTGCTTGTTGCGGTTCTGAGATCCTGCCCGCGTCGTGGTTGCCGGGGCAGATGATGAGCGCGATATGTTGGGGAATCCGGCTCAACAGCCGGGCTGCTTCTGCATATTGTTCGTGGATGTCGGTGATCTCAAGCTCTTTCTCTTGGCCGGGATAGATGCCGATGCCATCGACGAGATCGCCGGCAATGAAGACGTAGCCGACTTTGTTGGCAATGGCGCGTTGTTCTTCGGTGCCGGTTTCGCCGCGGAGCCAGCGGACGAACCGTTCAAAGGAATCGCGCAAGAACAGTTTTGAGCCCACGTGCACACAACTCAGGACTGCGGCGTGTGTCTCGTCCGGTGATTTCTTGATCTCGCTCGTGAGCGGGATGTCGGGAATGATGATGTTGTTGGCGAAGACGATGTTGTTGCCGGTGCTGCCGGTAATACCAATAACCTCGTCATGGACAATGTCGTTCGCGAACGCGTAGATGTCTTGCTTGCTCTTGCTTACCAGGACTTTGATCTGGCCGCTCGGATCTTCGAGCGTGAGCATGATGTTCTCGTTCTTGGTGATTTGCTTGTCCAAGACCATGCCGATGAGGGAGACGGTCTCGCGATCCCTCTTGTTCGCGAGCCGCGCGATCGAGGTAAGGTTCTGAAGTTCCTGTCGTTGTTGGAGGAGTTTCTCAAGCGCCTTGTACCGCGCATTGAAATAATTGACGAAATCCTGAGGCGTGCGTTTCTTGGGTTTGTCGTTATATTGGAAGAGGACTTTAACGCGGGAGACGAACGAGTCTTGCGGTTGCGTGAGCGCCCGCTGTTGGCCATTTGTTGTGGTGATTTCGCGCGGTTGGAATGCCTGTTGCAGGAGCACAGATGCTGGCGTTCCCTGCTGGACGTGCTGATAGAGCTGTTCGACGTGCTCGGGCTTGGCGAGTGCATGCAGGAGTTCGGGTTTGACGAGCACGCGCTGTCCCAATAAGTACTTTACGATTTCCTTTTTTTTGAAGTCAGGGTCCATGGATGAGTCCGAGTTCTTCGGCAAGCGTGGTGAGCACCCGGGGCGTCAACAAATCAGTTGTCGAAATGGTGATTTCGCGGGTGCGGCCATAACGTCCTTTGGAGATGACTTTGGCGTTGATGATGCCAAGCATGTCGAGCTCTGCGATGATATCTGAAATCCTACGCTGCGTCAATGGCCGCAAACCTGTGTGCGTGCAGAGCTTTTGGTAAAGATCATACACTTCGCCGGTAAACACGAGCTCTTTTTTCTTGGAACAGGTGGAATAGATTGCGTAGAGGGCGGTTTGGTATTGGGGGGGTTGTGTCTTGATGATTTCAAAGATGCGATCGGTCTCGATCTTGTGCTCTGCTTGGTCAAGGTGCTCGGTCCTGACTTCGGTTGATCCTGCGCGTTCGGCAAGTTCTGCGGCGACTCTCAGGAGCTCGATCGCGCGCCGTGCGTCTCCGTGTTCGCCGGCGGCGTATGCCTGGCATTTTTCGATGACACCCGCCGCCAGAGCGTCGCGCGAGAATGCCTCGTTGCTGCGCTGTTTCAGGATGTCTTGGATCTGCAGCGCGTTGTATGGCGGGAAGAAGAGTTCTTCCTGGGAGAGCGAACTCTTGACCCGCGGGTCGAGGAGGTTGATGAAGTTAGCATTGTTTGAGATGCCGACAATGGTTATCTGAGCATTCTTGAGTTCGGTATTGATGCGGGTGAGGTTATACAGGAGTTCGTCACCTTCCTTGTCCACGAGTTGGTCGATTTCATCAAGGATGATGAGAATGATTTGTTTTTTTGCATCCACTGCTCTGAGGAATGCGGCATAGATCTCTTCGGTTGGCAATCCGGTCACAGGTAAATTCTCATTGAATTTTTCACGGGTGATGTGTGCGATGAGGCGGTATTGTGTGTCAGAGACTTTTTTCATCTTACAATTAATGTAGACAGAAACGATCGGGACTTCGCGGCCTTGCGCAACAATGACAAGATGATTCATGGTGTGCTGAACAACAAGTGTTTTTCCAGTACCTGTCTTGCCATAAATGAATACATTGGATGGTTTTTCGCCACGAAGGCTTGGTGCAAGTATCTTAGCAAGTGCATTAATTTGTTGTTCGCGGTGCGGAATTGTTTGTGGATTGAAATTTGCTTGAAGAACAGATTTTTTACGGAAGAGTGATTTTTGGTTTAAGAACTGTTCAAAGAAACCTACCAACCCCTTTTCGTCCATATTCTGTTCCAAGTGAAACACAGGTATTTATTCTTTTCTTCATTTGAATACATACACAACACCCCATAGTTTCCTCTGGAAATATAATGTATTGTACACTTATTATGTTGTAATGTAATTTATAATATATGTCTTGTAAGTCTAACACCCCCCATTTATTTCTATATTGAAAATAATAATCATTACTATTTTTTATAATAACTATTTAAACATATATAATTAAAAATAATGGTTTGTTTATCAAAACTAGAATTCATTAATACAAAAAACAGTGTTTCCATAAGAAATTGACGGGTGTGACGTGCAAAGGTATTTTGTTGTTACTCTTCAATACTAAAAATCAAAAGCTTTATATACTGAGAACCTCTACTGTGGAGTAACAAATAGATTGCAGTAGGAGGCCATACTGATGATTGTCCAAAAGGATTTTTTGAATAAGCTCAAAGATTTCGGCCTGAACAGTTATGAAGCAAAGTTGTGGACTGCTTTGCTTTCGCGTGGCGTCGCTACTGCTGGTGAGCTTTCTGATATTGCAAACGTTCCTCGTTCTCGTTCGTATGATGTTCTTGAGAGTCTCGAACGAAAGGGTTTTGTGGTGATGAAGCTTGGCAAGCCGATCAAGTACATCGCAGTGCCTCCTGCCGAAGTGCTTGAACGCGTCAAGAAAAACATCTCTGAAGAAGCAGATAAGCAGGCGCAACTGATTGAAAGTCTGAAGAGCAGCGAAGTGCTGAATGATTTGAATGCCCTCCACAAGCAGGGTGTGGACCTTGTCGAGCCCGCAGACCTCACCGGCGCCGTGAAGGGGCGCACAAACCTGTACAACCACTTGGCTACCATGATTAAAAGCGCCGAGAAATCCATCGCATTGATGACTACGGATCAAGGGCTTGTGCGCAAGCTTGAATCATTAAAAGGCGTTCTTGCGAAAGCAAAGGAACGCGGTGTTAGGATTCGCATTACTGCCCCGATCACCAAAGAAGCACAGGTTGCTGCAAAAGCATTATTGAGTTATGCACAGGTACGACACGTCGATCAGGCCAAGGCGCGTTTTTGTATCGTCGATGGCAAAAGTGCAACGTTCATGGTGCTTGATGACGCCAGCATTCACCCGAACTATGATTTCGGCATCTGGGTGAATACCCCGTTCTTCGCGAAAGCATTTGAGAATGTTTTCAACACGCTCTGGGAGCAAGGCAAAGCCCTGAAGTGAACCCAAACCTTTTTATACTCTTTGAAACTCGTTTCTCGCAGAAGAAGAGGTGGTTTTCATGGCTGTTGATGATGTGGTCCTGCGCATTACGCTTGCAGTGATTGTGGGCACGCTTGCCGCGATCGTGTACTGCGTCCGCGTCTTGATCTTGATGGAGCGTCGTGTGGCGCGCATTGAGGAACATTTGGACAATATTGCGCACAAGATTCTTTCCGAAGAGCAGGTGATTGAGAAATCCTTGCGCAGAAAGCGCTGATTCCTATGGGCGCTCGTCAGAGGGTATCAAGCCCCACGAACACGCATCTGAACACGTTTGCTGAGCTGCTGCACAAGCACAAGCCAGTGCAGGCCGTTGCACGTTTCTCGCAGTATCTCGAACACAAGCCGCTTGACGTGATCAGCGAGAATGCCGTGCACTACGTGACCCGGCCCGTGCAGCAGGAATCACCTAGGGAAGAATTGCTGTCGCGCGTCCAGTACACGAAAAGCCAGATCGAGACGTGCAAACAACACCTGGCCGAGATTGCCACCGCAAAACTGAACAATCGCGTCGTGGTTGTGCACCCGCTTGATTCATTGAGCGCATCAGTTCTTACGCACGCCAAGCACATCAGATTTTTTGAAGCCAACCAGGCCACCGCGCACGTGCTCCCTGTTCACAAATTACGGCGGCATCGCGCGCGCACCGTGCCTGATGCGCTTGATGGCGCGCACGCAGTCCTGCTTGAAGCACGAGCGGTTACGAATAAAGGCATGATTGCACACCAAGGCGCACGTTTGCTCATGGAACTCGCGCGTGCCCGCGGCATTCCGATGTACGGGCTTGCGACATCATGGCACGTGACGCCAAGACAAGCCAGGGGGGAGCGGGGAGAATTCGTTCCTGCCAAGGCTTTGACGGGCATTATTTCAGAGCACGGCATTTATGCGCATGACCAGTTCCTGGCGCGCGTGCAGAAGACATTTCCATGGTTGTTCTGACTATTTTTTGGCCTTGAGTTCCTTCTCGAGCACCAAGAGTTCCTTCTGGAGCTCAGCAATCTTCTTGTTGTTGTCTTCCTGATTGAGGATTTCACCGCACTCGGGGCACTTGTATTCGAACTCCGTTGCCTGGTCAAAGTCAAGACGGATGCATTTGTTCGCGCACGTGTAGAAATTCGTTGTCTTTTCGCGTTGGAGGCGTTCCTTGAGCCGTTCGATCTTGATCTTCTTGAGATTTGCAACAAGCTCCTTGATCCGTTTCGGGTTAAACGTCCAGTAATAAATGTACCAGCCTTTCTTCTTGTCTTTTTTTCTAACGAAAGAGACCAGGTTGTGGTCGTACAACCGGTAGAGCATGTTGCGCGTGATGTTGATTTCCTGGTCGATGGCATCCGCGAGCTTGAATTCTGAGACGTTCTTCTTGTTCTTCAATGCCTTGACCAGCTTGAGGACGTTTTCGCCTGCTACTTCAGTTACGACTTCTGCCAGAAGTTTGTCAGACGCCTTCATCTTCACTCGGAAAACTAGTCTTTGCCCGACGGTGGCGGTTTATATACCTTTCGTTCGCAGTACATCCGCAAGGAGCTTGCCGTGCTGGAACGCGAGCTGCTTGCTCACGACAAACTGCGTAGGCGTGACGTCAAGATCCTCAGGACGTAACAAGCGCCAGTCTTCGCGCGCGAACCTGACCGCGACGTACGGTTCTGCGCCCGTGAGCGCAGCGTATGTCCGTAAGTCTGCGATTTCTTCCTTGGTCAGGTATTGGCTGTCGCTTTTCGTGACCTTGCATTCGATGGCGAGAAATCGCTTGTCTTTCGCCGCGAGGATGTCTGGCACGGGGTACTTGATGCTTCCTGAACCCGCAACGCGCGATGCAGCCCAGTTCTGCTGCCAGAGTAAATGCACAAGCTCGCGTTCTGCGCCAGTGCCTTTGGTTTTCGCGCCCACGGCGTTTCTGTTGTCCATAATGTTTATATACTTTGTCCCGTTCGCGAATCCGGGGTGATTTCATGGCACAAATCTCAAAAAGGCTCATTCCTCTGGCCGCGATGGAAAAAATCATCAAGACCGCAGGCGCAGAGCGCGTTTCTGACAAGGCAAAGGCCGCATTGAAGGAAGTCCTTGAGGAAAACGCGGAAAGGATCGCACAGAGCGCCGTCAAGCTCGCCCTTCACGCCGGAAGAAAGACCGTCAAAGCATCTGACGTCAAGCTCGCAGCCAAACCCTCCTAAAATCTAGAATCAATCTGATGGTTTTGCTTGTTTCCATAAGTTTTCGAAGAGGAATTTTTGTGTTTGGCTAATTTCTTTGTTGATAATGTGAATTCCGATAATTTCCTTTTCAAGGGTCAAAATACCTACTTGATTTCTGGCGATAAGAGTAATGGTTGGGAAGTCCCGCATTTGTTCAAGAAACCGCATTTCGGTTACTTTTCTTATTTTAGGATCTTTGATTCTGAATTCAGCATATTCTGATTTTTCGAACACTGCACGGAGTTTAATGCCGAGTTCTGCGCGTCGGACTGCCAACACTTCTGGGGTGTGTTTTAGTGCATCGTGGACTTTTTGCGCCGAACCGTATACTAAGATTTCTTTCTCTTTGTAAAGCTCTTCGAGCAGTGTTTGTATTCCCTTGATTCCTTCGAAAAGTTCTACTCGTGGCTTTTCTGCGACGGTTGCTTTGATGCTTTGTAGCTGTGGAAGTATTTGCTTAAGTTTTTCTTCTTTGACGTGCATAAATGCGAGTAATTCAGAAGGGTCGGCTGCCTGAAAGTAATACTTTTTCTCGCGAACAAAGGAACTGATAAGACCTTTTGATTTAAGGGCTTCGAGGATATCGTACGTTGTGCTTCGCCGCAAGTCGGTGGCCGTGCTAATCCTGTTGGCGGTGCTCGGTCCCATTTTCAAGCACGCCAAATAAACTTTCGCTTCTTTCTCCGATAAGCCATATTCTTGTAATTGTTCTTCCATAGAGAGAATAAGAGACTGTTTTGCTATATAAACTTTTCTGAATGCCGTCGAAAAGCGACGGCAAGTATTTATATTCTGGAGCATCTAGATTACCTGTACAAATCACGGAGATGATGATCATGAACAAAATCAAACAGTACGCTATTGGGGCATTAACAGCTGCTGCACTTTGTGCAGGCCTAACGATGCTTCCGCGCGGAGAGCAAAAGCCACGATTCAGCATCACATATGCTGGGTTTAACGAGCAGACGCGCAAGCACGAAATCAATGTTTACGATAGAGCGCGTTCTCGGCGTACGCGATTGCATTTTAATTACGACGG
>CAYYLN010000037.1:0-9479 GCA_964472615.1 uncultured Methanosarcinales archaeon | reverse complement strand
GAAGCGTCGGCTTCTCCCTCTGGTGGCGGGTCGACCTCGCGCGGTGGCGGGGGAGGAGTCAAAAAGCAGACTGCGAACCAGACGCCTCCTGTCTGCGTGGAGAGCTGGATTTGCGACACATGGCTGCAATGCGAAGAAGGCCAGCAAAAACGCGAATGCGCCGACCTGAACCATTGCGGAACAACAAAACTCCAGCCAAAACTCACGCAACCATGCACAATACCAACTGAATCACAAACAAATGAACCTCAACAAAAACCGCCACAACCAGACACAACCGGTTTAGTAGGAACCACACTCGTCCCAATCACTGACCAAACGACCGATCCAGGAACAACAAGCATAGTATCATACGCATTTTACGGTCTTGCAGGAATAGCACTTCTCGCACTCATACTCTGGTACGTCTCCCACAGGCATTCTTCTGCGAGAAAACCAATAAAAGGAAGAAAAAAGGCTTAGTCAGTCTTCATCGTAACATTCGCCATGAAGGGGACCCTGATTTGTCCGGAATGTAGCCACAAGCAGCCATCATCAATCCCCCAAAATCGTTGCCAAGCGTTCTACCGTTGTGACCGCTGCAAGAAAGTGATTCCTGCACGGCAGAGCTGCTGCGTGTTCTGTGATTACGGCGATAGGCCTTGTCCTGCAGCCGAGAAGCACAAGAAATGAAGGAAAAAGAAAAAAATAAGGCCTAGTCAGCCTTCATTGCAGCACCGGCTGAGACCACACCAATAATGATGTGCAGCCAGTTGTCTGCTGCGTTCAGGTTCAACAAGTCCTGCAACGCGAAGAAGCCAACAACGCCGACCAGGACATAGACCCAGCCGAGCCATTGATTTGTCTTCTTCACTGGCGCTCCCTTGGAGAACCCTGCCCACGAGAAAATAGCGCCGGTCAACACGTGAACGATGGTATGGAGTGCATTGACTCCGAACATGAACACGGTGTTACCCATAAAGAAACCGAGGACGCCAACCAATAACAGGATGACGCCTATCACTTTTGCCCATGTCTGATTTGTTCCCAAACTCTATCACCTCCTGTGATGGGCGTTTTAATGAAGAGTTGGTATATAAGCTTATAGCTAGTCTGCTAAATATAGCCGATCCATTAAGTCTATGAACATTTGTAATGGATCGGCTAATAGCAAATCCAGCCTAAAAAGTTCCATTATTTGCTGGATTTGCTATAAATGAACTTTGAGCAGACTGGCTAATACGCAAGTCTGGCCGACAAGTATTTGCCAAAATGCATGATACGTTCCAAGATTAACCAGACTTGCCATAACTGAAGAATCTGGCAGTACTGCAGAAAATCAATTCTGGTAGTACGAATACCCATATTGTTGCCGTTCGCCAAGGAGCGGTAGGGGCTCGTACAGCTTTCGGAACATAATTTTGCCGATCAGCACTTCATCATTTGACGGCCTTGGGTCAGTATCGTCACGCGGCTCCCGCGTGACGAGCACGTAATCGTACGCATCAAAGTAGAAGCTGCCCCTGAATTTCATATCAGCAACCCCTCCGCCGATGGCCTCGAATTTGCCCAAGTTCAGCATGTATCCTGAATCTGCGTCATACAGCCAACCTTGATAGTACGTGTTATCGTAATATGACGGGCGCAAGTCCTTTACCGAAATCGTGACCGCAGCGTGCGGATTGTACTGGCTGCGCACGCTCTGCACCCAGGCAGTCCCGCGTGGGTAGTACGGCGGATAGCCGCGCGCAAACGTCGGAGGATTGAGCGGCGTCAAGTGGACCATCACATCGAACAGCTTGTCTTGGATGCGCGGATCATAGAAATACTCGTTATAGCGCTGCGGGCCTCCTTCGCGGAACTGGATATTCTCAGGACTACTGTAGATCTCTCCGAATACTGTGGGAAGGCTCAGCAGCAACACCAGGGCGAATGGGACAAGCTTGTTCATCAGTACGTCCTCACCATCTTATCGTTGAGGTTGCCTGCCAAAACAATTTGGCCCGGCGACGGATCAGCATCCGGGAACGGCTCGGATGTCACAATAATCGTCTCAAACGCGTTCAAGGGAGTGCTGCTCGTGTACTCCAACGTCGCGATACGGCCTACTGGTGCTGGTTGGAAGACACCCAAGCTCATGGACATGCCGGTGTCCTCATCCAGCAGCCACGCCTCATACATATACAATGGCGCGAGCAAAGGAAGATCCTTCGTGCGCAACAACACCGTGCCTTGCATCAAGGAACTTGACCAGGCCTTCTTGCTGATAACGCGGGCATAGCCCTCTGGACTGCCGTTAATCTGCGGCCGTGATGTCAATTGGAGATCGGTCGGCTTCAGTTCGACGTAGATGTTCATGATCGGATACCCGCGTGCACTTGAGTAATAGTTGCTGATGTGCCCAGGATTCCGCCCTTGCCTGATAAATGAGTCTGTCGCGAGGTTCAATGCGCTTTCTTCATCGCCTTTTGAGCCAAAGCTGCCGCGACTTGCGCTTTTAGACCCATACCCGCCAAGGGGTTTGACATACCCTTGCCCTAACCGGTTCTCGGTGAAGAGGATATTCCGCTGTTCGATGCTCGACTGCTCGACCGCATAGCGTGTCTCCGACGTGTGGATCGCGACAACCGAGATACTGATCGCAAGGAAAAGAACAATGCCTATGGATAGTTTTCGCAACACTGCGTAATCACCTTTTTGGTACGACCACGAGCCATTCAGCTTTATAAACATTGCGGAATTTTGACATTCTGCAGGTGATTACTTTGTGCTTCGGCCACAAGCGTATTCACAATCCGTTTGACCCTTTTGGCCGATTGCGGAGAACCAAGGCACAAAGACATGCGGTTTTCCGCACCGGAGAACGAAGGTATTTAAAGCAAGCGTTCTGCACCTTCCGCATGACCAAAGTGATGGTATTCGGAACGTATGATTTCGTGCATCCCGGACACCTGCACTTCTTCATCCGAGCAAAACGTTATGGCGATGAACTGGTCGCGGTCATCGCTCGTGACAAGACCGCAGAGAATACCAAAGGCAAAGCGCCATTCTTCAACGAACACGAACGACTCTTGATGGTGCAGGCATTGGGCATCGTAGACAAGGCCGTACTCGGCTATCCCGATGACGTCTACCAGATCATCAAGGAAGAGCAGCCTGACGTCATCTGCCTTGGCTACGACCAATCGCACTTCGTGGACAAGCTCGAACCCAAACTCAACGCATTCGGCTTGAAAACAAAAATCCTGCGCTTAGAACCATACATGCCCGAGCGCTACAAAAGCTCTAAACTCAGGGAAGCGCTTGCCAAGGCCGTGGCCCGCTGAACGTGTCAATGCCCGGCACGAAATTCTGGCCTGTGCAACGATGCATGATGCACGCACACCGCCCACCACAATCTAAGGTGCCCGGACGGCATTCTTGCGTGCAGAAAATCTTGCTGCAGTCAACACGCTTTTCCTTGATGATGCAATCAGCGGCATGACAGCATTGGGCAGGAACACAATCGTTGTCCTCATCACATTCCGGCGGCAGCAGTTCGGGAAGCACGGTCACCGTTGCCGGATTTGATCGCAGCTCGCCGAGCGTGAACGTCACAGTGTACGTGCCTGGCTTCTCATACCGATCGTCTGCCTCATAACGCACCGCTATCTCACCATCAGATGTGTATGGCGTACACGCGGGTGTTTCCATCTGGTTTTGACCATCACCAAAAGTCCACTCCTGATTCGCACAATAAAAACGTCGGTCATTGTGTTCGGCACCGCGCAGGAACGCGGTGAAATGGACAAGCAATGGGCTCTCGCCTGACGGCGGCTCTGCAATAACCTCAATGAACGGTCCAACCTCAGGCGGCTCCCCACGGACAAGCGTGCACGCGTTCTTCACACACGCAGTTTGCAACCTGCCGTCGATGCCCGTACAGAAGTCCGGGCAATCCTGGTCCTTGTTGACAAAGAGATCATAATAGTTCTTGTTTCCCATAAAGCAGTCATTCGTCTGCGTGTCAATGCCGCCACATATGCACTCATCATCATTCTGACACCAATCCTTGCCATGATCTGGGCACGGCGCAAACTCACAATTTGGAGGCACGCGGCCGACTGCGCTGCCATCCGGGCAGATCTTTGCGTCTGCGGTGCAGAACACGGGTTCCTGGGGCATGGTTTTTCCTGGTTTTTGCGGCGAAACCACTGCGCACGCGCTGAGAAACACAAGAAAACAAAAAAACAAGAAAACGAGCATCCGATTACGCAGCGTCGAACTACCGTCCGACTGGCATTCGCTCGCTGCGGCTCGCTCATGCAATCTCAAACACCACCATCACGCTCGCGCTCACGTCGACTTCCTGCGGCGCAAGAGGAGGCGCAGGAGCCATGTCTGCCTTGGCCATCATTGCCTCCGCACCGCGATAGTACGGAATCACGTTGTACTCATTGATGCTCACGCTCGACACCTTGCCGAGACGGACATTTAAGCCATCAGCTAATGCCTCTGCCTTCTGGCGCGCTTCCTGCACGGCATCGCGCAATGCAGCATCCTTGGCATCACGCTCAGCGTTCTTGCTCAGGATAAAGCTCACGCTGTCCACGTTCGTAGCACCTGCATCAACGCCGAGCTGGATGAACTCGCCGATACGGTCCAGGTCCTTGGTCTTCAGCTTGAGCGTGTGCGAAGCCTTGTAACCAGCCTCGATCTGGCGCTGCCGTTCATACTCCCAATACGTATTCGGATAAATATTGTAATTGGTCGTTTCCATGTCTGCATCAGCAACACCTGCCTTGCGCAGGGCCTTCTGCATCGCAGTCATGATCACGCTGTTCTTATCCTGCGCTTCCTTGGCCGTCGTGCCATTGGTCTCGACGCGCAGCATCACAGTCGCCTCGTCCGGCACTGCTTTTAGCTGCGAGCTTCCGCTCACACGGATCGTGTTTGACGCCTGCTGGTCTGGCTGCTGCACAGTAATCTGGCACGCGGTTAACAAGAGCACCATCAAACCAATTAACCAATACACATTTTTTGTCATTGCACATCACCGCCTTTCCTGAAGCACTTGTTGCTTATATATTCTTTTTGTTGCTTCGGGATTTACCTAACCACCCAGAACGCCTCAAGGTGAGGAGTAACACGATCAGGAAGATGATTGTTGCAGTGCCGAAAATGATCAATGCCCATGAAGGTGTTTGTGGCGCAAGCACAACTGCAGGAGCTGCTTCTGCCATCGCCTGATCTGCAGCCATTTTCGCTTCAGCCATCATTGCAGGCACGCCACTGACCTGAACAGGAGCCAAGTACTTCACTGCGCTGAACATGGTGGCCGCAATGCTGAACAAGAATAACCCGAGCACAAACCAAATCGTGGTCGTGTTCGGATGCAGAAGCAGGCGCGCCTTTTGCGTGAGATTGTAATACTTCCATTTGCGCGTCGTTTCCTCACGCTCGACCAAATCAGCAGCCAGAAGCGCATCCATGTGCTCAGTAACCGTTGGCAGGCTCAGATGCAATTCATACGCGATCTCTGATTGCGTGCGCGACCGCACATCAAGCAGCTTGAGCATCCTGATACGCGTCTCGCCCGCAAGCGCCTTGAGCGTCGGCTGATCAAGAGGAATGCGTTCCATCACGCTCAAGCAACATCCAAATCTTTATAAGAGTTTCTCGAACCGTTGGAAAAGGTAGACTCAATCTTACAGTTGGATAAGCCAAGTTTTTCAAAGGATTTAAATAGAGCAAAAACATAAAGAGGCGTATGGCAACAGTTACTAATGTAGATTTGTACGAATCAAGAACAGAGCCAGCCATACTAAAAAGACAGGATGGCTCTTATCATAATCTGTGTACTTGTAATGATGTCCGCATTTTAGGAGAGCTATAAAGATTACTTTCAATGGCAATAGAAGGAAGAGGAGAAGAATGTGTTATTGTTCCCTGGATAAGCCCTCCAACAGGGCGCATTGTCGGTTACGGGATTTACACGCTTCCGGAAGCAGCAGAAATCAGGACGCAAAGCGAATCAGAACGATGGGGATTTCCTCGTTTCGGAAGATCTTATACGTATGAGTCGGTTAAAGCATATTTCAAGTCGTATTTAGATACAAATCGATAAATGCGCTGTTTGCCAGTTTTTCTTGCCTCTTAAAAGCCACATTTTGTGATTGAAGTGAGGTTCTTAATCTTTCAGCATTTTTATCTATTAATGTTGCAATTACGTGGTCAAGCTCTGTAACAGTTATCTCTTCTACAGGCCTGAATCCTCGTTTCTTGCTGTTTTCCCTTGAACTTAAAGTGATTAGTGGGATATCCCATGAACCGCTTATTGCATTTCTGTTGATAACAGGCTTGTCATTAAGGTTCTTGACGTTTCCATCATCGTCGATTTCATACCTGAAAACAGATTCTCTCAATAACCGTAAGACCTTGTCCACGTCTGTTTGGTGAGATAGCTCGATTCCAAGATCATATTGTTTTCCTTCCACAACAATGAGTCCTCTATGTTTTTTCAAATCTTCTGCGCTGAGAACTTTTCCATTTTGATCGTAAAATGTTAGTCCTGCTGGGTTTTCTTCCCAGTCCCCAACTTTGTACACGGCAATACGGTCAACAATAGAATTTGTTATTTTTTCAATTATTTGTGCAGGACCGAACTTCGATAATTTATCTGTAAGCTCTTCCAAGTGTGGCAGAGGTTTGCCTGTTTTATCGAAGCTCAAATCCGAATGCAAATAGTTAACGATAAAGGGAGCATTTGTTTCTGGCCTATGCCTGTAAACATTATAACCTGTTACGATTCCTTCTGCAATTATTGGAAAAAATAGTCGCCTGCTTTTTTCAAGCGCTTCTGGATCAAATGCGGTTGGCATGCTTTTCTTAAGTTTTTCTTCTATTTAAATCTTTCCATTTTTAACCACTTATTAGTAGTTACTATTATGCAAAATCCTTCACCTTTTCGGATGGTTGAGAACATCATTGATTCCTGTCGCTGGATGAGCTGTTATTTCTGGTTGAAGATTTCGCTGCATAACTCCATGAACATCGCCGCGCTCCATGCCTGGCTCGCGCAGCCGTGGCTGGACAATGCGCGGGCAGAACTCAGTTCTGCGTGATGGCCGATCGCGCCGAGCGCGAGAATCTCATAACTGCTCGCCTCAAGAACCTGGTCAACATAGTTCTTGTATTTTGCCGCATTCGTGCGGTGCAGCACGAGCGCAGCGAGAGTATTGAGCCAAAACCAGCTGTCGCCATGATGATAGCTTGCATTGTCCTCACCGGTGTAGTGATCGACGAATGATGGATGATCTTTCGCAATGGTCGCGAGTCCGCCCCATGGCAGCCAAAGCTTCTGCAACACCACATCAAAGCAGCGTTCCCAGTCCTCGCGCGAGAGCAATTCAGGATAGGCGTATGCCGCGATGAAAACATTCGGACGCATGGTCGTGTCGTTCAATCCATCATGAAGATACGCGCCGTTCCACAATGTCTCACGCACACGCTCCTTGAGCTCGCGTTCAAAATCCTTTTCTCCAAGGGCCTGCGCGAGCGCGAGCATCAATGCCTGGACCTCGATGCGTGCCCCACCCCGTTGTGCAGTATCCATCCATGTCTCGTGCGGGCCGTTGGTGACGAGGCCATTCTTCATCTGTTGCTTGAGCGCGGAAAAGCTCGCGCGCAAGATTGTTTCTGCAGTCTTTTGTTCTTTTGCAGAAAAAAGCTCTTTGTGCTGCACGTATCGCATACCCGCCCAGCATGGCCCATCAATCGTGCGCGATGCATTGCCCTCAAACGCCAAGGGCACTGGGTTCTTGCGCAAGGTCGCGAGATGACGCGTGAGGATGTTCTTCACAAGCATGTCGCGTCCGAGCATGCGCAATGCAGTGCAACTGACTGCTTCATCACGCATCCAGAATTGATAAAACCACGGAATGCCTGCGTACATTCCATCATCATCGACTGCAAGGCCGTTGAGCGCATGACGCGCGCATGCGTGCGCAAGATCTGCCTGCTTGTCCGGTAAGGGTAGATGAACAATTGCTTGTACATCATGTATCTGCTCGTGCAACAATCTCATGCGCGACCTGAACACGCGTTTTGCTTCTGCAATCGCCTTTGCTTTGGTCAGCCCTGCTCCAATGGCAAAGCGCTGCGCGCTCAGCGTGCCAGCATCAAATACCCAACGTGTTGATGGCTTGCTCGTGCGATGTTCATCATACGGATACTGCTGCTTGACCCATTCCTGCCGTGGAAAGAACTCGAGCTGCTCGCCTGCGATGGCGAGATGCAGATCGTATTCTTGGGAATTTGTCGTATTGTCATCCCGGTAATCATTGCGCTTCTGGAACGTGATGAGCACGCAGCCTTGCTCACGCTTGACCGTATACGTGCGGCCCCACTCGCGATAATCATCGATGATCCTGCAGTCGAGCACGAGATCGATGTTCACCGGCGAAGAAAGCTCAACTAGCAGCGTGTTCGTGCCGTGCGGCATCGTCAGGCGCTGATTGACCGTGTCATAATCACGCTGAACACTCCACAAATGGTTCGTGATGCTCTGCAATGGCTGGTTGATGCCGAGATGTGCGATGGTCTTGAATACCCTGCCACCAAGACGGAAAAAAACACCTTGGTACCGCGATTCTTGCTGTGTTGCGAGCCACGCAAACCCGCCTTGTTTGTTCTCCAAAACGATGCTCGCGCGTTCCTCATCCATCGTCAATGCTCCTGCTCGCCACGATAGAAACGCGCAGCATCTTCAGGGAACACGGAATTGATGATGGCCCCTGAACCGCGCTCAAACCCGCCCCAGATCGCGATCTGCGGCAGGACCTCGATGTGGAAATGCAGGTCTTCACCCTGCGGCGAAGAGATGAGCGCGTAATTATAGGAAACATTCAGGGTACTGATGCGTGATAAGACATTCTTCATGATCTGGGCGAGCAATTCGAGATTCGCTTCCGCAAGCGTTCGGATGTGCTTCTTGGGAAAGATCCAGACTTCATCATTATACCGCGATGCATAGGGACAAAACGCAACCCAGTCTTTGTTCTCAAAACAGCGGCGCTCGCTATTTTTTTCCGCAGCAATGATGTCGCAGTATGGACACTTCAGGAATCGCCGCACTGCAGCGATTTTCTCGCGCACCGCCGGAGGAACTATCGCGGTCGCGAAGACCTGGCTGTGCGTGTGCACGATCGATGTTCCTCCTTGGAACCCATGATTTTTGATGACCGTCACATAGCGAATGTTCGGCCGCTTGCCGAGCATCGCGATACGGTTCTGGTAAACGCCAAACACGTCTGCGATCTCCGCGACACTTAATTCAGCAAGTTGTGTGGGGTGCTTGGGTGTCTCAACAATGATTTCATGATAGCCATACGTATCTGCAGAAGTAAAAAATCGATTGTCCGTGCGCACTGCTGCGCGACCAGTGGGTTCGAGTGCAGCGAATTTGTTCGCGAACCAGCGCAGATTCCATCCATTCTTGCCGCTGATTCTTCCCAGTTCCT
>CAYYLN010000036.1:0-9567 GCA_964472615.1 uncultured Methanosarcinales archaeon | reverse complement strand
GATCTACACATCCTTCCACACTCTTTCCCTACACGACGCTCTTCCGATCTTGAGACCCAGCTGGGCACGGTTGGAGGCCTGTTCGCAGTCGCCGAGACCTGCGCGACCATGCCGCGCGAGAACTTGAACTGATACGTGTCTCCACCAAGCACGAAGACATCACCGGGCTTGAGCTTCTCCAGAAACGCCTCATCCAGCTTGCCAATGACCTGGTCGCCGACCTTGACCGTGATGAACGTCTCGTCAGGAATCGTGCCCACATTGGTCATGTAAATGACCCTGCCGAGCTTGCCACGCTTGCCGATCTTCCCCTCCTTGCGCCAGATCTTTGCAAAGATGTACCGCTCCTCAAGGTCAACATACTTGCCTGCGAGATAGTCCAAGATCTCAGCGTAATCAGTCCACGTCAAATTCCGGTAGCAATAGCTCTTTTTGATGAGTTGGAAGAGCTCGCGTTCATCCCAGACCTGCTCGAGCGCCATGCCATCAATCTGTTGTGCGAGCACGTCCAATGCATTGGTCGGGATGTGCAACTTGTCGATCTTCTTCTCGATGGCAGACTTGAGCAAGACCGCGCATTCAACCAGGTCATCGCGGTCCATGACAATGATACGGCCCTTGACCTTCTCGTGCAGCCGATGGCCTGCACGCCCTGCCCGTTGCAGGAACCGCGCCACAGACTTCGGCGATCCCAGACAGACGACCAGATCGATGGACCCGATATCGATACCGAGTTCCAACGAGGTCGAACAGACAACGACCTTGAGTTCTCCCTTCCTGAGCCGGTCCTCGAGACGATGCCTGAGTTCCTTGCTCAACGAGCCGTGATGCGCGCCGATATTGTCGGTATAACGGTTGGGAAACTTGTGCTTGAGGTGATCCACAACACGCTCGGTCGCAGAACGCGTATTCGTGAAGATGAGCGTCGTCTTGTGCTGCTGCACGAGCTCATCGATGAGCGCATACATCGCGTGATGCATGGACTCATGGTCTGTGTCGATAAGATCGCTGACCGGACTCATCACCTGCAAGTCCATCTGCTTCAGGAACTGCACGTCAACAATGATGCATTGCCGACTCTCACCGACCAGATAGTGCGCGACTTCTTCCAACGGCGCGACCGTGGCAGAAAGACCGACCCTGCACAATGCCGGGCTCAATGCCTGCAGACGCTCAAGGCTCAGGCTCAAATGGACGCCGCGCTTGTTCTCAGCCAAGGCATGGATTTCGTCCACAATACACCAGTCCACTGCCTTGAAGTGATCACGGAACTTGACTGAGCTCAAGACAATGGCAAGACTTTCTGGAGTCGTAATGAGGATGTGCGGCGGCTTCTTGAGCATCTTCTGCTTTTCAGCCGCAGTCGTGTCACCAGTACGGACACCGACTCGGATACCGAGCTCCTTCCCGACAATTTTCTCGATCTGCTGCAACGGCTCAACCAGGTTTTTCTGGATGTCATTATTCAATGCTTTCAATGGAGAGATGTAAACGCAATACACCTTGTCCTGCAGAATCCCCTTCTCTGCGCTGTCCACAAGCTCATTCAGGATGCTCAGGAAACCGGTCAGGGTCTTGGTCGCCCCTGTCGTAGCCGAAACCAGGATGTTCTGGCGCTGGTGGATAGGAACAACGCCGTGCAATTGCGGCAACGAGAATTTGGGAAATCGAGAAAAAAACCAGGTCTTAACCGTTCGATTCAGAACATAGTTTACTTCAGTATCAGTAAACGATTTCTCTTGCACGACAATCGCTGTATTTTCTTTCATATTGAAAATAATTTTGTATGACCTTTGTGGAATTAAAAGAAACAAGCGAAGAACAAAAGCGAGAATCACCTGACTGCTTAAATATCTTGTGCGCACCAGGCCAATACTACGTGAACCCGCCGAGCTCACCCAGTTGGCGTTCAGGATCAATCAAGTACATATCAATGCACTCATAGACCTGTTTCAAAAACAGCCGTTGATGGTTTTCAGGAACATGCTCGGCACCTGCATTGATGAGCGTGTGCGAATCAAGGCCATCCCGATTCAATCGATGAATAACCTGCTCACGCTGCTGGTTCAATTGCCGTAGCTTCGTTGCACGTTGTTCACGGTATTCCCGCACTGCCCGTTGATGCTCCTCTTTCTGAAGCCGTGCGAGCTGTTCAGGATGCTCGCAGTCTGCGCAGTTCTTCACCAAATCTGCCAAACAGGTCTGCGCAACGTGTCTTTGGGGAAGCACGACGTCCTCAGAGTGACCGTCCAAGATACGCGGAAGCATGCCAGAATGGTCATGATAACTACCAATCATCAAGAGCACGCCTCGTTTGGTGTGGTCAAACGCAACATAGCACTCAAATTGCTTTTCAAACCAGAACGCGCGCTGCTTCCTGAGCACGTAGACGTTCCCGCCACGGACTAATTGTTCACTCCAAAGCGCACTAGCAGAACAATTCTGCCGCTTACGAAGCGCTGCCTCTTTGTCTACAAGCCCGTGAGGATGACTTATCCAGCGCCACTGAAACAATTCGCGACTCATACGCGCCAGCAAACACACCTGCCTTTAAAAAACCCGTGACATAACGGAAACCGCAATCACTGTCAAGAACCACCAGTCTCCGCTCGCTGCGGCTCGCTCAGACTGGTGGCATGATTGTGGTGGTTCTTGAGCACACTCGGAAATCCACCCTATTGTGGTCTGTGCTCAGCAGACCACCAGTCAATAGACTGGTGGA
Source organism: uncultured Methanosarcinales archaeon (assembly GCA_964472615.1). Lineage (GTDB taxonomy): Archaea > Nanobdellota > Nanobdellia > Woesearchaeales > ARS49 > JAWAAW01. Next base: position 6,845 of record CAYYLN010000036.1, on the reverse strand, counting down.
TTTCCGATGTTTAAAAGACATCAAGAGCATCTCTTGGCTACAGAATTGCGTTGGCGCCAGATGCGAGCACAATGCTGATCACGAGTGCCAGCCCATATGCTGCCTTGTTCCACGCCAAGACCTTGCTTCCATCAATGCCAGGAAACGGGATCAAGTTAAAGAAACCAAGCCAGAAATTGATGTTCATCCCATACGAACCCAAAGGACGAACGGGCTCAGGCAGGATAAAGGTCAATGCCGCAAAGGCGATGCCAAGGACAATATTCGTGGCAGGCCCTGCCAGTGCGATGATGCCGTTCTTCCGCAGCGTGACATGATTCCTGATGTACACACCACCAGGAGCAGCAAAAATAAAACCGAAAAAACTCAAGAGCACCATGAGGCCGAGCATGAAATCATTCGCCCGGAACTCAGCCCAGCAGCCATATCTCTGGGCGACGTATTTATGCATGAGCTCGTGACCGAGAAAACCAATGCCTGCAGTAATTGCAGAAAAGATGATAGCAATCGCAAAGGTCGCGTCGAACCTGAAACCTGACAACAGAATCGCAAATGCCAGACTGATGAGCACCCATGCCCGCAACAGGTGCTCGATCTCGATACGGGAGAATCTCATGCGTACCTCTCGTTCCATACTGGCAGATTATGCAGGACCACTGCATTGTTTTGTTCATCAATGCAATGAACGCTATTTCTTCGCACATGAACAATCACCACTTCCCGCTGTTCAGACGATACTTCGTGATGTCCATGAGAAATGATATGCTTGCTCGTCATGTGTATGCGTAAGAGAACACCCTGATCTTTTTGTGCATAGCGAAACGCAGGATTATAGTCGAAGACTCTGCCTTGTTCTTTTGCCATTACTGCTGCTTGATCATACCGATACAATGAGGCGTTACTGCTCCCGAGAGCAGAGGCATTGGGCAATTGGCATTCTTGACCATCAGGTCTTAGACAATGAATCTTACCCCGATGAATATTCATGATCAGCAATTCTGCAAGTTCTCCATTCCCTGAATTTTCCAAGTACTGTGTTGGCGTTCGGAGCACGTAACCGAGGTGCTGTGAGAGAAAATGGACGTTGGGCGCGTAGTTGAGAACACGACGGGCTTTTTTTGCAAGAGCGGTCTCTTGAATATAGATCGCTTTGCGCGCAGGTGCTTCTTTTTCTTTCGATGTTGGTTCTTTCTGCACAGGATTTGGCGCCCCATGACCATACTGTTCCGTAAGCGTATCCAGCGTAAAGGTATAGATCGCTTTGAGTTTACGTGCTATTTTTTCAGTAGCTTCTTTCGGCGTTTGTTTTTCCTGCGCAGGATCTCGTTCTGTAATCCGCTGCTCATACTGCTCCGCGCACGCGTCGAGCTTGCTGTCACGAATCCCGTCACGTGCCGCGTGTCGTTGGTCATTCATTATCTTCACTCCTCTGCTTGCGTAAGCACTGTCACTTCATCGTCGACAAGCAAGGTGTTCTCGTGTACGGCAACCATGCCTTTGGCGCGCTCGATCAAGGGCGGACAGACATGGAGGCATCCTGCCTGATCGACGTCCCGCCGGGCCAGATTCGCCTTTCCCAGCCCGAACTTTGCCGCGAGCCAACGCGTCGTAAAGGGCAGGTTCTGGTATTCCTGCTCGACAAACTGCATGATCTCGCGCGCGTACGGTGACCTCACTGGCCGCTTGTTCCACAAGGCAAACAGGTTGGCGCGCTCGCCTTCCTCGACCATGCCTGCACCGTCTGTGACGAACGGCTCAATCGCGATAATCTGGCCCTTGACGAGTTCGGTCTTCAGGTTGGTCTGGACATTGGGGATTGTTGGAGCATCGTGAATGACATACGGGCTGATCGTGTGGCCTGAGAGGTTCCTGACCGGAGAGAATCCTGCAGCAGTGATCGTGTCCTGGATGGCCGCGCTGATGTCTGCGATCTTGGCGCCGACTGCGACCACCTTGCGGGCTGCCTCAAATGCATCCTGGGCAACCTTGACCAAGTTGCTGTATTTGCCGCTCAGGTCAACCGTCAGGGCAGTATCACCAATGCAGCCGTCCACGTGGGCGCCCACATCAAGGCAGACAAGCTGGTTTTCGAACGTTGTCTTATCGTCGGGATCTGGGGTGGAGTGTGCTGCGACCGCGTCACAACCGACCTGCGCAGGCCAGGCAGGCTTGGCCCCCAAGTCGATGATCTTCTGGTCAATGGCAGCACAGACCTCATGCATGACTGCGCCTTTCTTGATGAGTTTGGCACCGTAGTGCAAGGCCTGTGCAGCGATCCTGCCTGCCTTTTTCCAGTCTTCACGATTCTCAGGAGTGACGAGTTCCATGTGACGAGGGGAGAACGGGCAGTATAAATGAATTATGGTTTGCGCTTCTTGCTCACGGGCCGGGACTGGCGAAGGTCGCGCACCCGATACGCATCCAAGATGGCATTGCGCAGCTCGTCGAGGAGATATGCAGAGCCGTGCGGGAAAATCAGCAAGGGATGATGTCCGACCTGCAGATCGACGAGGTCATAGCTCTGTTCGTTGTCCATGGCAAAAACCAGGATCTCCCTGCGCCGCTGCAACAGGTTCGCGGGCCGTGGGATGTTGTCGACGACAATCACGGAATAACCAGGATCATGACCGTATGCGAGCGTCATCGAGCGTGGCCTGACCATGTATCCGTCGGCTTCCTGATCCCCATCCCTGTTCCCGAAGAGCCAGAGCTCATTGCCAACCTGCCTGAACCCCTTCAGACAATCGACGATGGTCGAGGTGCTGCCCATCATGAGGTGGTCGCCGATGGTGACGAAATCCTTCAATGCCGCAGTGATCCGGTCAAAGAAGTTATCGACAGAATCATCCAAGGAATCATAATGGAAGAAGGGCGGGCGCTTTCCTGCATACCGCCAGGGATCAGGGTCGATCCTGCTCTGCGCATAGATCATTTGCTCGAACATATCCAGCGCATAGGCATGCTCGAGGCCAGGGTCAAAGTCTTCACGCATGAAGGAAGCAGGACAGCGGCAGGCATTAAAAAGCTTATGACCGAACTGCGGCCTCGATATAGCCCTCAGCCTTACCAAGTTTGGAGAGCATACTCTCAATGTGCGTCCTCTCCAGCGCAGGCGATTTCACAAAGACCGTACGTAACGTGTCCAGAATAATTTGCGGGACAAATCCCCGTTTGAAATCCCTGAGGATTCCTTCAAAAATCATCAAAAAGCTTTTGAGGTCGCTGAATATTTTCTCATTTGCCTGTTTGCCCAGAGTCTCGACCAGCTTGACGCGTTCAGGAGGAAGTTCTGCATTTTTTGCGGCGATCCTGAGGAGTTGGGGCAAGTTTCTGACCGACAGGCGGATATCATCGGTATCCTTGCGTATTCGTTCCATCTCAGCGAGCGCATACGTCTTGACTTCAGGAAACGCCTCCTGCTCGGCGGCCGCGCGCTCTTCGGCAGTCCTGCCCTTTTGGACGTATTTGTTCTTCAGGGTCTCGATCGTGGCAAGAAAGCGCCGAATATCACCAAAGAGCGTTTCCAGTCGACGCCAATACTCTATCGTCAGCGACATTCAGTGATGCACAGAGCCGACTGCATTTATAATCGTTTCGATGTATTCCGCAGGGTTTGAGAAATAGTCTCTGACCGCAGCGCCTGCCGCCTGTTGGATGTGCACAAATGACGGTTGTTTGACCCACCGGGTGCTCTGGGCGAGCGTTTCTGCCAGGCGAACGACCGCATCGACGAGACCGTCCTTGACAGGATTCACGCTCACTGCCAGCGAGGCCAGCTGCAGCACATACAAGACCATGCCTGCATCGTAGGTATCAAGAACCCCAACCTCGCTCACTGCAGCGAAGAACCGCCTTTTCATCGAGGGATCAGGAGCATATTTCTCTTCGATATTCTTCCATTCTCCTGTGACCTCGCCGGGCGTGGCCAGAATGATCTCTCGGCCGACAAGACTATCTTTACGCCTGCATTCCTTGATGCGGGTGTCAAGATCCTCACCATGGTTGTTCTGCGGGAATGATCTGAACATCATACTGCCTCAATAGAGCACGCCCACAAGGACGCGCCTGATCATCGGGAACCTGACCTTAATCGGATCAGGGGAAGTATTGTTGTCGCCCTTGACGATTGCATACCATCCTTGCTCATCATATCCGATCCTGATAATGCGGTGGATGATGATGCCGTCAGGCATCCCAGGTTCGTCAGGAGGATCGTAACTTATGGTGTCGCCTTCCTTGAGGTCGCGTTCGCTCTTCGGACGGAATTGCAGGGCTTGGGATTCCTCGTCAAGGAAGTTATCCATGGAATTGGTATTTGTAAAGATTGCGGTCTCAAATTGATAGCCCGAAGGAGCGTCGATGACCACCCGATTGCTGGTCACATGGATGTTCTCTGGTTTCAGGCGATCGGTCGGCGAGGGCCTTTCACGGCCTGCAGGCTCAGGAGCGATCAGGGAAACTGGTGCAGCGTCTGCGACCTGCTCGACTGTTTTCGTGATGGACGGCTGTGGCTCAGGAAGAGCATGCGTTTCAGGAATGATGGGATCTGCGCGGGCAAGGGCAAGGTCTGCGTAGAAGGTGTGGGATAGCCAGCCCAATAGGAATACGACGGCCAGCACCGCGATAAGCTGTTTGAGCATGTGTCCCCCAATGTCCTAATATTTGTCACTTACAAGTGACTATTAGTTTATAAATCTTTCTATTTTGTATCTATTTAACAGTAGTACATAACCGGTGTCAACACCTATTTAAAGACCGAACTTGTCGAGGATACACATGAGTGAAGGCATATCCCGAAGGGCCATGCTCGGTATCGGAGCGGCCAGCAGCCTTGCGGCACTGGTGGAAAGCTGCACCCCCATCCGTGTCCTGAACGGCCTTGCCGAGGGATGCTTCAAAAACGATGATTACGTCCATACCATCCACCATCTCGACGATATCCTGAAACGAGAGCCGAACAACGTCAAAGCGCTCTCGATGCGCGGCTATTCCTATGCAGGCCTTTTCCAGTATGACCACGCCATCAAGGACTTTGACCAGGCAATCACCCTCGAGCCGACGTGGGCAAAACTCTATGTCTTCCGCGGAACCGCATTCTACTCCCAGGCACGCATACGGAAGAGTGATATCCTCCTCGAACGGGCACGGGATGACCTCAAGAAGGCCATCGAACTCGATCCGGGCAACCCTGACGCCCATGCCGTGCTGGGCTATGTCTACGCGCTGTTCGAACAAGAGGAGGAATGCTACAAGGCGCTCAAGGAGGCGCTCAGGCTTATTGACGTGGAGAAAAAGCCAACCAAACACATCCCCGTCGACAAGCTACGCCAGGACTATCAGCCGCTCCAGCAGAAATATGAACCAGCCCAGAAACGCGATTCCGGAGCGCTTCCCCAACCCAACGCAGACTACCGTCAGCGAGGCAGCGCCAACTTCGCTACGCTCGTTGGCTGGTCTTGCGGCACGCAAGAGCATGCAAGCAAATGCATGCGGCCGCAAGGCTCGCCCTCGCAAACTTTAAGAAGACCTGTCCTGGAATTCGCCTGGGTGTGAATAGTGAATCTTGACACGATCGCGTTGTTGACATTTTTAGCGTTCCTGAGCCTCTTCCTCATCAAGACCCGTCGACGGCTGCAGACCGTCTCCTTCCTCAGGATCTTCTATTTTTGCATGTACCGGACAAAACTCGGCATGACTGCCATGGAGCGCTGGGCCCGCAGGCATGAAGCAGTCCTGCAAAAGGCAGGATACGTGCTGATTCCTGTCGGATTCGTCGGCATGCTCGTCATGATCGAGGAACTCATCCGTGGGGCAATCCTCCTGTTCACGAATACTGATGCGCTCACGGTCGGCGTGGTGCTGCCCATCCAAGCAAAAGGCGTCTTTTACGTGCCCTTCTTTTACTGGATCATCGCCGTCGTCTTTTTGATGGTCGTACACGAATTCGGCCATGGCCTCATCGCCCGGGCGCATCGTGTCAGGGTCAAATCAACCGGCTTCGCATTCCTCGGGGCCCTCATCCCGGTCATCCCGGGAGCATTTGTGGAAATCGACGAGAAACACCTCGTCAAGCAATCCAAATACACGCAACTGAGCATCTTTGCCGCAGGACCTTTTGTGAACATCCTCTTCGGCATGGCGTTCTGGGGGGCATTCCTGCTTTTGCAGCCAGCGTCACAAGCACTGTTTGTTACTGATGGAATGTCCATCACGCAGATTGCTGACGGCTCACCAGCGGCGACCGTGGGATTAGCAGTAGGCGAGCTCATCACGCAGATCGGCACCAGCTCTATCCGTTCGGTTGATGATTTTGAGGCAGCATTTGAGGGGAAAACACCCGGGAGCACCGTGCGTATTGCCACTGATGCAGGCGTGAAAGAAGTAATTCTTGCCGGAACAACACAGGGCTATCTCGGTGTCCAGGTCGAGGAAGCAAAGCACCTGAAGGAGTCAGTGGTCGCGAACCATGGACGGTTCTTGCCGCAGGCATTTGTCTGGCTTGTTGAGCTGGTGTTCTGGCTTTTCTTGCTCAATCTTGGCGTGGGCCTGTTCAATCTCGTACCCCTCGGCCCGATTGATGGCGGCAGGATGTTCCACACGGCACTCCAGCACCTTGTTCATCATCAGCATGCCCGCCGCGTCTGGCATACGGTAAGCATTGTGATGCTCGCCATCATCGTGAGCACGTTGATGGCAGCGTTTGTCTAAGAATTGCGGATGCGATCGACCTGTTCTTTCGTGAGTCTGACCTGTCGCGCGTTCTCAATCTGCGAATCAATGAACTCTTTCTGCAATCGCTCCCGTTCTTGGGCAGCGTGCTGGCGCACGTCGTCTTGCCACCGCTC